>JACRCA010000325.1 GCA_016234425.1 Deltaproteobacteria bacterium
AGACTCGGCCATCTCTGAAATGGAGCGCCTGATCACAGTGGAGAAGCTCAACCTCATCGCCGGGGGTTATTCCAGCTCTCGCGTCTTCGCTGCTTCCGAGATCAGCGAGAAGTACAAAAAAGTCTACTGGGTCTCCACCGCTGTGGCCGAGAACATCGTAACTCGGGGCTTGAAGTACATTTTCCGCTATAACGCCCCTTCTACAGTATTCGGCAAGATCAAGGTGCAATTCACGCGCGATAAAATTGCCCCGGCGTTGGGCAAGAAGCCCGCAGACCTGCGCGTGGCCATCATTTTCGAGGATTCACTCTGGGGAACAACCACAGCCAAGGTGGAAGCGGATGAGGCCCCGAAGGCAGGGCTTAAAGTTGTGGCCAATGAAAGCTACAGCAATAAAGCTGTGGACCTATCGCCACTGATCATGAAGCTGCGGGCGGCCCGGCCCGATGTTATCCTCATGACCGGCTATGTAAACGACACTCATCTATTCTGGCGGCAGTGCAAGGAGCTGGACTTTGACTTCGCGGCCCTCCTGGAGAGCGGGGCAGTTTTAGGGCATCCGGAGTGGTTGCAGGCTTTTGGTAAGGAGGTTAACGGCACGATGTGCTTGGCCCAGATCCCTGCGGACCCCAGCCGACTCAGCCCTAAGGCCAGGGAAGTGCAAAAAGAGTGCCTGGAGCGATTTGCCAAAAAATTTAAAACCCCCAAGCCTGGGTCTCTCCACTTCTTAGGCTTCGAAGCTGGACATATCCTGCTTACCGAAGTGCTGCCCATGGCCGGATCGCTGGACCCCGAGAAAGTGCGTGAGGCCGCGCTCCAAGTGAATCGTTCCTGGAAAGACTCCATTCTTGGGATGGGAGCCCGTTATGCACCTCCAGGCCATCCGATGGCCGGGCAAAATTTAGAAGCCACTCAGTTTGTCTACCAGTGGCAGAATGAAAAGTTGGTGGCCCTGTACCCAGAGGCCATCGCCGCAGGAAAACTACAGGTGCCCATGCCTAGCTGGGATCAGAGGAAAAAGATGAAGTAAGGGCATGGAAATGCTTCTAAATTTCCTCCAGCTCCTGATCAATGGTATCTTACTGGGGGGGATCTATGCCCTTATTAGCATAGGCTTGACTCTGATCTGGGGGGTGATGCAGATCGTTAATTTTGCTCACGGGGAGTATCTCATGCTGGGAATGTACGCCACCTTTTGGCTTTTCCAGCTTTACGGGGTTGACCCTTACCTTTCCCTTCTAATCGTGATGCCCATGCTATTTCTCCTGGGGGTCATTACTCAGAGGGTGGTCATCGACCCCATCTTGGATGCTCCCCACGTGGCCCAAATTTTTGCCACCGTGGGCCTCTCCATCGTGCTGCAGAATCTGGCCCTTTTTTTCTGGAAGGCGGATTATCGCAGCGTCCGCATTCCGGCGGCCATTGCCAACCTGAAGTTCCAGGGGTTGGTCGTTAGCTTTCCGCGGCTGATGGCTTTTGCTATCACCCTGGCCATGGTCATCGCCCTCTTTCTCTTCCTGAAGAAAACATACCTGGGCAAAGCCCTGAGGGCAACGGCAGATCACAAGCAAGCCGCGCAGCTGATGGGCATCAACGTACGCCACCTCTATTATCTGGCGCTAGGCATTGGCACAGCCTGCGTGGGAATCGCCGGGGGAATCCTTATGCCCATGTATGCCGTCTTCCCGACGGTGGGGGGATACTTCGTGCTCATTGCTTTTGTGGTCGTCGTTCTGGGAGGAATGGGGAGCATGGCTGGCGCCTTTATTGGGGGTCTGATTATAGGGGTGGTTGAGGCCTTCAGCGGTTTTTACCTCGCCCCGGCATTGAAGGAAGTGGTTTACTTTCTGGTCTTCATCCTGATTCTGGCGTTCAGACCCTCAGGGCTTATGGGAAAGGTGACGAGGTAAATGAGCATGGGGAGGGAAAACCTTTTAGCGCGGTTTGGCCAGCCAAGCGCTTACGTTCCCCTCATCCTCTTAGTCATGCTGGGCTTATCCACGGTCTTCATTCGTCACCCTTTTTATCTGAATATCTTGGTGCTCATCCTCTTTTACGCTGCGGCCAGCTCAGCCTGGAACTTAGTCGGAGGCTGCGCCGGCCAACTCTCCCTTGGCCACGCAGCTTTTTTTGGCATTGGAGCCTATACCTCCACGCTCCTTTACCTGAATTTTAGCATCTCACCCTGGCTAGGTCTCTTGATTGGCGGGGCTCTGGCCATAGCCTTCGCCATCGGGATCAGTTACCCCTGCTTCAGGTTGCGAGGACCTTTTTTTGCTCTTTCGACCATCGCCTTTGCAGAAGTGATGCGCATCCTCAGCCTTCATTTCCGCGAAGTTACTAAAGGAGGGGTGGGGCTGATGATTCCTTTCAAGCCAGGGCTGGCCAACTTTCTCTTTCGTGATAAAGCAACTTATGCTTTCATCGCCTACTGCTTTCTTCTCATAATGATCGGGATTTCCTTCCTCATCGAGCGATCACGGGCCGGTTATTACTTGGCCGCTTTGCGAGACGACGAAGACGCCGCCGAAGCCACAGGGGTGAACACATCCAGCTACAAGCTTCTGGTCATGATGATTAGCGCCTTCTTTACTGCCGCGGCGGGCACTTTCTACGCCCAATATTCGGCTTTTATAGACCCGGATATCGTCTTCTCTATCCATCTGTCCATCCAGCTGGCCATGCTTTCCATCATCGGAGGAATGGGTACGATCGTAGGGCCAATTCTGGGCTCTTTTCTTCTTACACCTCTGGATGCTTTTCTTCGAGGATGGTTGGGAGGGCTCTACGCCGGGCTGGGCTTCCTGGTCTACGGGTTTATCTTGATATTGGTGGTTATATACCTTCCCGCTGGGATCATCAAATGGCTGAGGCAGAGCCTGTTCCCCTTGATGGAAAAGCTTCCGAGAGTGCAACCTCCCGAAAAATTCTCCCTCCCCGCCCCTAAACCTGCGAGCATATCTCGGCTTTCAGTGCAGGAGAAGGAAGCGTTCCCTCTCTTCGAGGTGCTAGACCTGAGTAAAAGCTTCGGGGGGTTGAAGGCAGTACGCGGTGTAAGTTTTCAGGTCCGGGAGGGGGAGATTCTCGGACTCATCGGGCCCAACGGCGCGGGTAAAACCACAATTTTTAATCTCATCTCCGGGTTCCTGGAGGCCGACGGAGGATCGATCCGCTTCCAGGGAAAAGACATCACTCGTCTCCGCCCTCCCCACTGCGTGGCCTTGAAAGGAATCGGCAGTACTTTTCAACTTGTCCGGCCCTTCAGCCATATGACCGTCATGGAGAACGTCATGATCGGAGGCTTCCGCTCTTTGCCGCACGTGGCTGCTGTGCAGGAGAAAGCCATCCAGATGTTGGAGGTGGTTGGCCTATCTCGTTATCGGGATTACATGTCTTCCAGCCTGCCCATTGGAGACCGCAAGCGCCTGGAGCTGGCTCGGGCCTTGGCCACAGATTCAAAACTTCTGTTACTGGATGAGGTTATGGGAGGATTGAACCCCAGGGAAGCGGCCGAGATGATCCAACTTTTGCAGACCATCGCCCAGCGGGGGGTGACCTTACTGGTTATTGAACATGTGATGAGAGCCATCATGGCCCTGTCGCATCGCATCCTTGTCTTACACTATGGCCAGATCATCGCTGAGGGACGTCCGGAAGAAATCGGCAGAAATCCAAAGGTCATCGAGGCTTATTTGGGAGAAGAATATTTACATGTTGCGCGTCCATAAGCTCCACGTCCATTACGGGGATATTCACGTTCTCAAAGAGGTCTCTTTTGGGATGGAAGAAGGAGAGATCATCTCCATGATTGGAGCCAACGGCGCGGGAAAGACAACTACCATCAATGTCCTTTCGGGGTTGCTCCGGGCAACTTCGGGGGAGGTGTATTTTCTGGGCGAGCGCACCGATCATTTACCCCCCCATCGCATCGTGGAAAGAGGTCTGGTTCAAGTGCCTGAAGGGCGGCAGCTTTTCCCTTCCTTAACTGTTTTAGAAAATCTGGAAATGGGCAGTTACCTCCTGACTGCGCGCCAGCAGGCGGCGCAAAATCTGGAAAAAGTCTTTCAACTTTTCCCCATTTTGCGAGATCGGAAACAGCAGCTGGCTGGCTGCCTCAGCGGGGGGGAGCAGCAAATGCTGGCGATTTCCCGCGGTCTAATGGCTCGCCCCAAGTTACTGATGCTCGATGAACCCTCCCTTGGCTTAGCCCCTTTGATCGTTCGCAACATCTTTCAAACCATCCGCGAGATCAACTCTAGCGGGACACCAATTCTACTGGTGGAACAAAATGTTTTCTATGCTCTGAGTTTCTCCCATCGGGGTTATGTAATGGAAAGCGGGGAAATCATGATGGAAGGTCAGGGTGAAGAGCTGCTGAAAAATGAGCATGTGAAAACAGCGTACTTGGGGGTGTGATGAGCAAGGTTCATGGAGGAAGCCGCCTTCTGATGCTCGGAGCCTTCTTTAGGGTTGGCGCCCATTGTGGCCGAAACCACCTTTGAAAAGACCGATGAGATTTATCAGGAGGGGATATCCATCCTCCGGGTGGAGCAAGACGTGATGCGCGCTCTGACCCTGGTGCAAAGAGGATATATCCTGGGAAACGGCCAGATTGTCCTTCAGGGAACGGCTGCTGAGCTTTTGGAAAATGAGCAGGTAAAAGATGCCTACCTGGGCCTCTAAAAATTTATGATTCACCACAGAGGTCGCAGGGGCCGCAAAGAATAATTCGAAAATTGTAAACTGCCAAATGCAATCTGGTATGCATAATCCAAAATATCTCTGTGTTCGCCAGGGTCTCTAGGGCAAGTGATTTTTTTAAGATTCATTTTGCTCTGCGTTCTCTGC
>JACRCA010000321.1 GCA_016234425.1 Deltaproteobacteria bacterium
CGGGTTTGTTCCAAAAAGCGATGAGACTCAACCCGGAAAATGCACCGTCGTGGGCCTGCTGGCTGGCGGCGTCTTACGGCCTCCTTGGTCGTGATCAGGAAGCCCGGGCCGCGATTGAAACTAACCCTGTTAAAAAGGCATTGGGCAACCGTCCGGGCAGCTTGCGAATCATTATGTATTATCATCCCTTCAAGGACCGCGCAGTCGCCGATCGGTATGCGGAAGGCCTCCTCAAGGCAGGAATATCGGAGAAACTAAACGACTATCTCCCTGCGTTCAAAGAGAACCAGCTGAATGGAGTAGAGATCAAAAGGCTGCTCTTCGGTTCGACGATCACCGGATTTGACTGGAACTGGCCATCTGGAACTGGCCAGCAATGGTGGATGGATAACAAAAAGAATGGAGAATTCACTTGGCGAGGGCCAGATTATTCTGATACTGGTAAGAGCCGGATTGAAGGCGACATGATCTGCTGGCAATACCAAAAGAGCTTTGGGGGAGTTGAGATTCGCGGGACTGTTTTCAGATACCCCGGAGGCACGTCCGAGGGTAAGGACGAGTAATTCTGGTGCAACGACTTTGGATTTTCAACTTTTTCCTTGAAGAAATAAGGATGACGGCCTACATCGATACGTGAAAAATGGTCAAAAATGGGGTCATCAAAAATGGGGGTTAGGCTAATGTAATAAAGTATTTTTTCTTTCCCTTTTTCCGCAGGTTCATTTCCATCAATTCCACCCTCTTAGTCAAATCCCTATCTCTCTGAATGAGATTCTCGATTTTCTTCACACCCAGACTTATCGTCATCGGCTCCCGCTTGAAATGCTGTGCAATATCTTTGACGGGAGAGCCTACTCATTTTCTCGCCAAATAGGCCACCAGGCCACGCCCATATGCCCCGAGCCGTTCTCGGGTCAAAGAATAGAATCGATCCTGCGGAATGCTCATCCCCTTAACTACTTCTAAAACAATGTCTTGTACCGGAATTTCCCAAAAGGCAGGCTCATGGCTTTTCTTCAGACCTTCCGTCTTCTCAACGAATTCATCCTCCCCCAAATACCGCTGATCTTTCACTTGATACTATTTCTCTTCATGGCCCATGTTCATGCCATCTAAAACATATTGTCGGTACCGCCTGCGGGCGACGGTTCTATTTTTGCCGAGCTGTCCCAAAACGAAGTCGGGATGAATCGGGTCATCTTTCACCTTACTCGAATAACCAAGATGCCCACTCCAGGGATATTTTTCAGGAACCTCCACGATCCCCGCCCGGACCGGATTCAAATGGATATAGTGGATTAACTCCAGAAGATATTGCTCTTTATCGCACAAAATCGCCTTGTAACGCCCCTGAAAGAGATGCCCTACCTTCGTATATCGCTTATTGAAGTAACGGGTGTACCGGAACTGCAGGACTTGCATAATCTTCGACAAAGAAACTCCTTTCACTTCCACCAAGAGGTGGAGATGATTTTTCATCATGATATATGCGTAAAGCTGAGACGATCATCACCATGTTCCGCCATCGCGCGGAATTGTTCTTCCCAGCCCTGGCGTGGATGCTGTGTAGGACGAATCACGATCTGGTTTTTTTGTATCTCTATTTCCGCTTCCTCGCCAAGATGGATTTGTTCACGAAGAAGCTTGGGGATGCGGATGCCTTGGGAGTTTCCAATCTTGATAATGCGTGTTTTTATCACGGTGCTCATAATCTTTCTCCTGTTTTAATTTTGGTAATTAGTTAGAAAATACCCCCGAATGCCTCCCCTCCCCTTGCGGGAGGGGATTCATCCCGTGAAATTTTTTCTCTATTTCACGGGGTAAAGGGAAGGGGGAGGGAAAAAATGAATTTTCATGGTTCGCGGGTGGTTGCTCCAGATTTTCCTCACCACATAACTCAACGTGGCAATCGGGCTGAAAAGTAGGGCTGGCTGGGACAACAAATCCAATAACATCTCCCGCCTTTAGTTTTGGGGGTTTAATCATCGCTTTCTCACCGTTGGGCAGCTGAAGCTTGTTCAATCAAGTGGATCAGCACAGAGGCCGCAGTTTGGGCAAAGATGGGATCATTAATATGGGCATCCACTTCCAGGACCGGAATATGGGATTTTAAATGTTTCTTCAAAGACTCACTGAAGGTCCGATCTCCCTCAGGATCATAAAGGGCTTCCCCTTCATGACAATACATGGAAAAGCCACCCAAAGGAATCAGCACTTGGGTCGGCCCCACTGCTTTATTCAATTTTTCTGCCATTACCTTACCAATCATTACCATCTCCTCGTGGGTGGTCCGAACCATGGTCACAGCTGGATTGAAGAAGTATAATTGGCGCTTTTTATACTCTTCGGGTAGAGTGGCGATGGGCCCCAGGAGTATGAAATCCACACAACCAGGGACGACAACCTGCGGAATTCCCTTTTTCCCTGCGACCTCCAGACGATGGGGTCCCGCGGAATGGACACCATGAAATAGTTCATCGACGATTTCATGAGTCGTCATGTCTAAAATAGCCATCAGCAGGCCTTGTTCGGCGAGTTCTTCCATCGATCTTCCACCTGTGCCATTGGGGTGGAAAACCACTACTTCATAGCCCTGCTCCTCAAGGATCTTCTTGGCCATCGTCACTGCCGGTGTAGTATTGCCATACATCGTCGCCGCAATGACATTTCTTCCCTGCAGCTTGGGGATCACATTCATGTCCACCATACCGACCATGGCCCCCACGGCATTATCAAAGATCTTCTTACTAATTTCGTTGATTCCTAAAATATCAACCACCGAATGCATCATAATCATATCACTGGTACCGACATACGTGCCGAACTTCTCGTTGCCCTCGGCGATGGGGGTCACGATCAACTTAGGCACACCCAAGGGTAACGCCCTCATCCCTGCCGAGGAGAGTAAAGCCGCATCCATGCCCCCGATGGCCATGATACCCTGAAACCTCCCTTGGGCATATAATTCCTCGACCACTTTCTCGATCCCCTTCACCATGATCTCGATGGCTTCCCCGCGTCCCTTTTTCTCGATGACCGCCATAGAAGAACCAGATGCTTCGGCCAATTTCTCTCGGGTAATATCCGCCGGGGGGCCGAATGGGGTACCTCGTGTGCCCATATCGATGATTAATACCCTTTTCCCTTTTTTTTCAATTTGCTCTTTTAGGTATTTTACCTCTTCTCCTTTGGTATCTAACGTGGCCATTAGGGCGATAGTTTTTTCCATTCTAACAACCCCCTTTCCTTCTCCCGGCATGCTTGCCCATTTTTATCCGTCGGAATTTAACCCGGCCGCCGGCGCCATGGAATTTTCGGGATTCGATGTCCATACGATCCGTGAAAAAGGATCCACCCCATCAGCGCACACGACCTTGCGGAACTTCCTCGTTCTTTCAGCCTGCCAGCCAACCACCATCTACATTGACGATCTGCCCGGTAATGTAATCCGAAGCATCGGATGCCAGGAAAACAAAGCATAAATGTAAGGGGATATGTTTTTTCAAGCCCTATTGACGAAAGCCCGGTTGGTTACGTTAACCTTAATTTTTTTCACTTCCTCCAAAAAGTCCGCTAAATAGGAGGCGAATCGTTCAAACAATTTTTCTCCTTTTTCGGGGGTAGCCCGGAAGGGGTTTCCAACCACGCCAGAGTCGCTGTATTCATGATGTTCCATGGGGACAGCGATGTATTCTTGATTTTTGAAGGTAACCCCGGCAGACCCATCGGGTTTGGAAAAAGCCGGACCCATCCATCCCGGAGCATGGGTAAATTCTTTAACTGCTCGATCCATACGCACTAGGTTCATGTTGTAGGCCATATCTTGAGCGGTTTCCATCTCGCTGCAATGCCAGCCCGGAGTTTCCTCTTTGGGGTTCTCGATGATATCTTGCACTAGAGATAGATCTCTCTCCGAATACGCTTTATACAGGGCAATAAAGGCTCCGGTTTCATAACGAAGGGTCCGCAATAGAGGGTCCAAGACTTTGATGTTTGAGCCGTGGCCGGTGACATAAATAATCTTGTTAAACCCATGATGGATCAAACTCCGGCCAATGTCATAGAGAATAGCCTGAAGGGTAGTGGATCGTAAGGTAATCGTCCCAGCCGCACTCCCTGGCTCGCGCATGTGTTGGGGAGAGTAGCCGCACCAGACTAAAGGGGTATAGGGGACGTTAGCCTTTTGGGCTGCCCGATCGGTGATGACTTCGGCGGTAATGCTGTCTGTTCTTAAGGGAAGATGATTCCCATGCTGTTCGCAACTTCCGATCGGAACTAAGCAGATGTCTGTCTCCTTAAGCCAATCTTTGACATCTACCTGGCTACAATCGATGATGTTATAGGGTCTTGGCCAATTCATCTGTTTTTCTCCTTTCTTAAAAGGGATCTCAGCTTAACATTATACCCACCTTTTTCTTCTTATTGTTTTTTGTTTTTCTTCGCTGGAAAATGAAAATCTACCCCCTCCAGCGATTGGATAGGTCTCTGCGGCACCCATCCAAATCCGCCTTCAACTCCCAATTTACCCTGCCTTGGGCGGGGAAACCTGCACCGTACGGTTTTTTTAAGCTTACTCTTGGTTTTATCTTCAATCAAGACTTAAGTATGGTTTCCTGCGGATTCTCTAACAGTCATTAAAATTCCAGGGGTATAGGTTTGGGCTGGGGAAGGACCGGGAGCGGTTTTGGAAAAATCCCAACTGGTCAGGGAGTATTTTTTTGCCGCTCTCCCTTCAAATAGGCATGTTGGTTTAAAAAATTAAGGAGAGAATTTAGGGATGGCAACAAACTTGAAATTAGACAGCCGGAAGGGGGGTGATCTTTACCCGATCATAAGGTCTCGATGGATTGTGCTTGCAAAAGAAGGAAGTTATGGTGTAAATTTTCTCCCTGGGGTTTGCAGAAAAATTACTTTCATAAGGAGGACCGACCATGAAAAGGGGAGCAAAAGGCACTTCGGCAATTGATTTTGAATGGCCGAAAATTGAAAACTATTGGGGGCGACGTCCCTATGGAACCCAATCAGTAGACTGGGAAGAGCGGGTAAACACAGACCGAATGCGTAAGTATCGGGTGAATCGTACAAAGGAGATGCTCAAGAAGCATAATGTGGGGGCCATCTTGGCTATAAACGAATGGAACATGCGCTACATAACCTCAACCTGGAACGCCTACTGGACGACTCCCTCTTCTGGTCTCCGCTACGCTCTCTTGCCAGTAACTGCGGGGGGAGCAATTCTCTATGAACAGGGGGAGATAGGCTACCAGGCCAAGCAGATTGCCCCCTGGTTGGAAAAGGTTAAAGTGGCCATCACCGGTGCGGGCTGGATTGGCCGCACCATGGGCCCAAAACACTCTCTTACCCAGCGAGATAAGATGGTGCGTCAGATACTCGATGATCTCAAAGAATATGGGGTGGATAAAGAGCGGCTGGCTTTGGATACCTGGGATCCAGGGTTGGTGGAAGCCTTCACTAACGCCGGCTTAAAACTGGTACCAGGCCTGGACATTATGCTAGAAGCCCGCAAGATCAAAAATGAGGACGAGGTGGAGTGCTTGCGCATCTGCTCCACAATTGGCGATGCCATGTTCTCTGCCATGGCTTCAAACTTGAGGCCAGGTGTAAAAGAATCAGAACTTTGTGGGCTAATGCATCAAGTAGCCTACAAATTGGGGGCTCGGGTCTATTCAGGTATCTTTGTCACCTCGGGGCCATTTGCCTGGCCCAACCCTCGAGATGAATCTGACCGTATGATTCGCCCCGGTGACATAGTATATGCGGACGTTTACAACACCTCCTATCTGGGGTACAAGATCTGTTACTATCGAACTTTCAGCTGTGGCAAAGCCTCCCAGAAGGCCAAGGATGACTATAAACTGGCCTATGAGTGGCTTTACAAGGCTATCCAGATCATCAAGCCAGGCGTTACTACTAAGGAATTAGCGGAGAAATGGCCGCCAGGACCTGAGATTTGGAAGAATATCCATATTATATCCGAGGATCAGACCGCCGGATCAAACTGGGGCCATGGTATTGGTCTAACACTCTACGAATATCCCATCATCTGGCGTGAGGCCTCTCTCAATGATCCCATCCCGCTCGAGAAAGGCATGACCTTTGCCATCGAAACCCAACATGGGACTCCGGGCAGCCATGGCGTGCGGATGGAAGAGATGGTCCACGTTACTGAGAATGGCTACGAGATCATGAGCAAATGGCCCATCGAGGAGATGATAGAAGTACCAATCTATTAGGCCAGGTGAATTATGGAAGAACTCTCCCCTCATTAGATGATGGCCTTAAAGATTCCAACGGAATGAGGGGAGAGCCGTCA
>JACRCA010000322.1 GCA_016234425.1 Deltaproteobacteria bacterium
TCCCAAATTTAGGGAACATAAACTCTTTGGTTTGATGGTGCCGGCAGAATATGAGGGAGTCGGATTGTCAGTAACCCAGTACATTCCCATACTGGCGGAGCTGGCCAAAATCCATGGGGGCATCCGGGTCATTCTTCATGTCCATAATATGGCGGCCAAATGCATGACCACAGGCCGGGAGGAACAGAAAAGGGCCTATCTTCCCCGCATCGCCACAGGAGAACTTTCCGTCGCCTTCGCCTTGACTGAGCCCGATGCCGGGACGGGCGTAGACATTAAAACCACTGCCGTGAGGGATGGGGATACCTTTATCCTGAACGGAAAAAAACACCTTATTACCAATGCGGACTTTACCGAGCTCTTTATGATCTTCTGCTATACCAATCGGGATTTGGGCGCCAGGGGAATCAGCGCGCTTCTCGTGGAACGGGGGACGCCAGGGTTCACGATCGAAGACATGCCCCACTGCATGGGCTGCCGGGGAAGTTTCCATGGCCGGCTGACGTTCAAGGATTGCCGGGTGCCCCTAACCAACATTCTGGGAGAGGAGGGAAGAGGTTTAGACCAGTCTCTTGGTGGCCTCGAGGTCAGCCGGGTGTTTATCGCCGCCACTTCCCTGGGTACCTCCGAGAGATGCCTGGAACTTGCCCTGCAACATGCCCAGAGGAGAGTGACCTTCGGCAAGCCTATCGCTGAGCGCCAGGCGGTTCAAGGATATCTAGCCGATATGGCCATGGATATTTATGCTCTGAGAACAATGATCTATGATGCCGCACGGAAATATGATGAGGGAAACCGCATTCCCTTCCAGTCCTCGGCGTGTAAACTGTTCGGTTCAGAAGTTGTATGCCGGGTGACGGATAAAGCCCTTTTGGTTTTTGGAGGCATCGGATATACTCAGCAATATCCGATTGAGAGGCTCTATCGAGACGCGAGGCTAAATGTACTGGAGGAAGGAACGCCCACCATCCAGAGATTGGTAATGGCCAGGATCCTCCTGCAAGACTTGCGGGACTTCAAATAAGTCTAAACCAATAAGCTGTATCGTCTTTTCGAGCGAACTCCACCGGAGCATTGACGCTGGCGGGACTTTTTTTCCCCTCATCTCCTTTTCTCCCTCGGTAGGTTAGCCAGGTCGAAACCCGGGATGGATGGAAATCGTTACTTCATCGAACCGATAAAATCCTCTTCTTGGCGACGGGCCCGAACCCCTCCGGATCACGATGAGGTCCCAAGAGTTCTATCAGGTCGAATTTTTTTCAGGTTGATTTTCTTAAAAATCTTTCAATATAATCAAGCCAATAAAGCCATTGAGGGAGGTGATCCTGTGAATTTAGCCTGGACATCGCTGGAATACCAAGCTTTTCGCAGGCCCGATAAGATCGCGGTCATATTCGGGGAGAAAGGATATTCCTATTCTTTCCTGAATGCCGAAGCCAATAAAGTGGCCAATGCCTTGAGGTCACTGGGGGTGCAGAAGGGCGACCGCGTTTCCCTGTGGCTGCCAAATTGTCTCGAATTCATCACCTCATTTTACGGTATCCTAAAGGTCGGCGCCGTGCTCGTACCCATGAACATCCTCTTCAAGGCCAGAGAGATTGAATTCCTCCTATCCAATTCGGAAGCCAAGGTTCTCATCACGGTGGCTTCATCCCTGGAAATGCTAAAGCCAGTGCGGAATAAATTGACCGCCCTGGAGACAGTTATCGCCGTAGGACTGGAAGAGGACGAGAGAGATGCTCTTTCCTTCAAAAGATTCATAGGGAAATTTTCCGAGCAATTATTTGGCATCGATCTCAGCCTCGATGATACCGCTACCATTCTTTACACCTCGGGCACCACGGGCAACCCAAAGGGGGCCATGCTGACCCATCGCAATCTCTATTTGAATGCCGAGTATTATGCGGAGGGCTTGGGGGCGAACGAGAACTGGGTGGGGATTTGCTTGCTTCCCCTATCCCACCTGCTCTCCCTGGCTGCGGGCCAGTTCGTGCTTTTTGGCCGGGGGGCAACGATGCACGTGATGGAGCGATTTGTCACCGAGCAAGCGGCGATGATCATCGCCAGGCACAAGATCAATTATACCTTTGCCGTCCCCACAGTCTACGCTATGTTCCTGAACCTTCCCGATGAGCCCCAGTATGACCTGAGTTCCCTGGAGGTGTGTATCACTACCGGGTCCATGACGCCTCTGGATTTAAGAAAGAGATTTGAGGAAAAGTTCAATTGCCAAACCATCCAGGCCTACGGGCAAGTGGAGAGCTCACCGGTCATCACCATGGATCGTCTGGATAAACCCAGAAAGTTCGAGAGCGTCGGCTATCCATTGCCGCATGTCGAGGTGAAAATTGTAGATGATGAGGATCGAACTCTCCCCCCGAATCAACATGGGGAGATATGTGCCCGCGGCCATTGCGTCATGAAAGGCTATTGGAAAAACCCGGAGGGGACGCGCGAGGCCATCAAGGACGGATGGCTGCACACCGGAGATATCGGCATGATCGATGAAGAGGGGTACGTTTACATATTTGACCGCAAGAAGGACATGATTATCTGCGGGGGCTACAACATCTATCCCATCGAGATAGAGAATTTACTCTATGAAAATCCTAAAGTGCTGGAAGCTTCGGTCGTCGCTGTGCCCGACGAAAGGCTGGGCGAAATTCCCAAGGCTTACGTTGTTTTGAAGCCTGGGGAAAAAGCCACTGAGCAAGAAATCATGGACTATGTCAAGGATCGGTTGGCAGCTTACAAGAAGCTGAGGGCTGTAGAATTTCTGGAGGCCCTGCCCAAAGGCCCAACGGGCAAGATCCTGCGCCGCGCCCTTCGCGAGAGGCGTTGAAAAATCTCCCCTGGCCCCCCTTTAGGTAAAGGGGGGTTGGGGGGATTTGATGGTATTTCCTACTTCATTTGGAGAAGATCCAAATTCTTAAACCCCATGAAACCCATCATTGCCATCGTCGGGCGACCTAACGTCGGTAAATCTACCCTCTTTAACCGCCTGGCCCGCAGGCGCAAAGCCATCGTCGAAGATGTACCGGGAGTAACCCGAGACCGCAACTATGCCGAAGCTTCCTGGGATGACCGTCCTTTCATCCTGATTGATACCGGTGGTTTCGAGCCCACCGCCAAAGAACGCCTCCCACAGCAAATCCGCGACCAGGCCGAGGTGGCCATTCAAGAAGCTGACCTCATCCTTTTTTTAATGGACGGAAAAGAAGGGTTAAACCCCACAGATATAGAAGTGGCTACCTTTCTAAGGAAAATTACTAAACCGGTCTTTTACGTCGTAAATAAAATTGATGGAGAACGACAAGAGGAAAACGTTTTGGATTTCTATCGCCTGGGAGTCTCCAATCTGCACTCCATTTCGGCTGAGCACGGGCGGGGCGTAGGGGACTTGATGGAGGAAGTGCTCCAGGCTCTTGCCCCTGCTTTCCCCCAGGAAGAGAAGACAGAAGAAGGGATTCGCGTGGCCATCGTAGGCCGCCCGAACGTTGGTAAATCCTCCCTGCTGAACAAGCTCATCGGCCGCCAGCGGGCAGTCGTGGATGCGGCTCCTGGCACCACTCGCGATGCCATCGACACCCCCTTCACCAAAGATGGCCGAGAGTATATTTTTATCGATACCGCTGGAATCCGCCGCCAGAGCAAAATCACGAAGCGTCTGGAAAAATATTCCGTGATAAAAACTTTGAGAAGCCTGGAACGTTGTGATGTGGCCTTAATTTTATTGGATGGATACGAGGGACTCACGGATCAGGATGCCCGCATTGCCGAATTCGCCGAGGAAAGCGGCCGGGCCATCATCTTGCTAGTCAATAAATGGGATCTGGTTGAAAAGGATTCGTCCACCCTGGAGCAGTACAAGGAAAGAATCCGCCGGGAGGTAAAAACTCTCGACTACGTGCCCATCCTTTTCATCTCCGCCCTAACGGGTCAGCGAGTCGCCAAAATCTTTCCGGCCATTCAAGATGTTGTCGCCGAGCATCGCAAGCGGATTTCCACGGCCGACCTTAACCGATGGCTCCGAGAAACCGTGGAAAGTTATCCCCCTCCTCTTTACCAAAATCGCCCGCTTAAGATTTATTACATTTCGCAGGTGGCCGTAGGCCCTCCAACCTTCATTCTTTTTACCAATGAACCTAAAGGGGTCAGCGAAGCATACGAACGCTACCTCCAACGGCGTATCCGCGAAAGATACGGGTTTGATGGAACACCCCTCCGGCTTTTGTTCCGCCAAAGAAAATAACATAATAGTTCGGAGCAATGAGTTCGGAGTTTTTTATTTTTTCTACGCCGAACTCCGAGCTATTATTTTTGCTCCGAACTCCGAACTCGAAACTCCGAACTTATATCCCGGAGAAGTTTTTTCAAGGCCCCCGCCATTTCCTTTCCCCTCTGAAAGCGATCTCGGGGGTTCTTGGCCAAGGCCTTACTGAGAATCTTGTCGCAGGCTGAAGGAATGGCAGGATTCTGTATGGAGGCAGGGGCAGGAACCCCCTGGGTAATTTGGTACATCAAGGCTGAAAGGTTCTCTCCACTAAAAGGCTTGACTCCAGTGAGAAGCTCATAGAGGATGCAGCCTAAGGAGAAGAGATCAGAGCGTCCGTCGATGGCTCGGCCATTGATCTGTTCTGGCGACATGTAAGAAGGAGTTCCCAGAATAGACCCGCTCTGGGTCAGCGTAGAGGAGGGGAGCTTGGCAATACCAAAATCCATTACTTTTACCTGGCCGCTGGAGGTACGCATGATATTTGCTGGCTTGATATCCCGGTGAACAATACCCCGCTGGTGGGCAAAATCCAGAGCTTCGGCTACCTCGCTGATGATGCCCAAGACTTCTTCCAGCGGGAGAAGGTGATCTTTGGAGGCGTATTTGGAAAGGCTCTCCCCTTCCACATATTCCATGGCCATGTAGGAAAGTCCTCGCTCCTCGCCCACGTCGAAGATGGTGACAATGTTGGGATGGGTAAACTTTCCGGCGGCCTGGGCTTCTTTGAAGAATCGCTCTTGCAGACTCTGGACTTCCTGCTCTTCATATAGCCGATCGAAACGAATGGTCTTGATGGCTACCAGCCGGTCAATGATCGGGTCCCGGCCCTTGAAAACCACACCCATGGCCCCATGACCCAATTCCCTTAAGATCTCGTAACGGCCGATTTTCTGGGCTACGCCACCCACCTCTCGACCAACCGTTGGTTCCGCCTCCAGGAGTGGCCCTTGTCCTTTGTCGGGGATGCCCGTGTAACCAATCTCAAGGACTGGCTCCTTTTGAACTACCGGTGTCCTCCGAGCCGTGGCCAAGACGTACTGGAGGATCACCAGGAGACCCGGGAAGAAAACTTTAAACCACACTCCCTGGAAGACGGCTCCCATCATCAACGCCCCCAAAGCCAAAAGGATCGTCAGGCTAAAAACTAACTGCCAGGGTGGCCGCAACCTGGGCAGGAGCAAAGAGAGCAGAAGCCCTACAAGCAGAATCAGTCCGAACTCTGCGAAGGGCACCCAGGAGGGTCGAAAAATAAAGTGCCCCTGCAGGATGGAGGCAACTGCATGGGCATGTTTCTCCACTCCGGGAAGCCTATCGGCAAAAGGGGTAGCCATGAAATCCTGAGCCCCGGAAGAGATGCCGGCGGCAGTAACTCCCACTAAGACTATATCCCCTTTGAATTTTTTCGTGGATGCCTTCCCAGAAAGGACATCGGCAAAGGAATAGTAGGGAAAGGTTTGGTTGCCCCCGTAGTAATGAAGGAGCATCATTGCTTGCGGATTGGTGGGAATCTTTCTCTTTCCCAGGTGAATGGACTGGCCCACGCGCACCGTGATCTCTCCCCTCGAAAGCTTCAGGGCAGAAGCCGCAATTTGCAGGCTGAAGGATGGGAAATATTGGCCGGCATGCTCGACAATCAGAGGTTCCCAGCGCACCTTCCCGTCAGGATCTGGAAGAATATTGATGTGCCCGAGGCCTTTAGCCCCCTGGCAGATCTCCGGGGCAGGAGCGAAGACCTCTCTTGCTGCCGGGGGCGGAAAATCAAAAAACTTTTTGGGGTCGTCAAAAAGGAGAAGAGCAGCGTTCAAAATTTCGGGTGGGGCCTCGGCTTCCTTCTCTCCTCCCTTCACTTTTCCCATGGTAAAATAAAAAGGATAAAGCACATTGCCGGCTCGCTTGGTGGCTTCGCCGAGAAGGCGGTCATTTCCGGCGGCGCGCTCCGCCTCATCTGGAAGAAAAACGATGTCCAAGGCGATGAGTTCGGTTCCAGCTTCAGAGAGGCGCCGGATCAGCTCCGCAAACTTTGCCCGCGGCCAGGGCCACCGTCCAACCTGGGCCACCGAAGGGTCGTCGATGGCCACGATAGCCACGCCTTTGGGTGGGGAAAGGGAGCCCCGTAATTTAAGGCTTAGGTCATAGATTTTATATTGAGCGGTCTCAAAAATTTTCCAAGGGGAGAAAAAAAGAAAGGTCACTAAAAGAGTTAAGCCCAGCCCCAGAAGGATGTCGATACTCCTAGCTCCCCTCGCTGGGTTCCGCAGAGCTGACTTCATGAAAACTCCATCGCCGAAGTTTCCCGCAAAGATCTCCTTTTGATCAGCGCCACCTCTCCGGTGGCTGGAAATCCAAGTCCCTCGCTTCATTCCATCGGACCCACTCATTTTGCCGTTCTTTTTGCACGTCAAAAGAAATGGGGCTGGAAATATCCTGGTCCGTTACAGTAACCTGTTGGAACTGTCGTAAAACAATCTTCGTCCATTCCTCCCGCGAGACAGGAGTGGGGCCCGGTACCTCTCCTGGCCCGGTCACTTCTTGCGGCTGGCCGGGTAGGATCTCTTTGCCTGGCAGGGCAGGCCTGGCTGCTGGAAATGGATTGTAAACATTCACCATTCCCTGGAAAACCTGGATGTTCGTACTCCGATCTCCTCCCACTTGTACCTGATATGTTGTACCCTGGACTCCAGCGATGGCTGTGGGCGTTTTTATTTCGTAGCGCGAGGATGGGTTGAGAAGCTTGGCCGTTCGAGTCCATAACTTACCCAGGGAAAGCTCCATCCTGGCCGTTTCCTTCTGAGTAGCCGTCTCTTCCTCCAGCTTGTGGATCGTAAGGAGGGTGTTTTCCGCGAGCCGCAGGACACTCTGATTGTCCAGGATCAGCTCAGCGCGGGATTTGGCCGGCACTTTGATCTGATCTTCTTCGTATAAAATCATGTTGGGTCGAGCTGGAGACCACTGAGCTTGTCCAGCTTTCTTCACCTGGACTTCTCCCTCCAGGAAGGTGATGACCGCTTGGTTGGCTCTGACCCGAGTCTCAGGCATGGGCTTTTCTTCGGGACGGGCTTCCTTAGGTTCCATTCTCTTTTCGGGTTCTGTGAGCTTCCAGGTCTTCTCCGTCAATGTTCTTCTCATGATCTCCGGGGCCGGAAAGCGGATCTGCTGCCCGGCATAGATTAGATCTATGTCCTTGACCTGCGGGTTCTCTCGCCGCAGGAGGTCTGCTATTTTGGAATTGTACATTCCATAAATTTTAAAAGAGAGATAGCTGATCGTATCGCCCCTGCGCACCCGGATAAGCTGCGTTTCCGTTGCATTCAGTGGACCGAAAATCAAAGCCAGCGGAAAGGCGAAGAGGAAACAACCCAGATACTTCCGAAAATAACCTCCGTTTACCATACCCGGTTCTCCACAGAAGTTTTTTGCAGGCTTAATGCAGGGAAAAATATCATAGCCCATGCAGAAATGCAAGAGAATTTCTGGTCTGCATTTGATTCATTCGTCTAATTGTGCTATAAAAATTTCTAATGAAAAAACAGATCATTCTTTCTCCTGAAAACAGAGCTCTTCTCTCCCAGACCGAAAAACTATTTTCCGCCCTTTTGGACCAGTATCGATATTCTGCTTTGGGTTCTTTGATGAAGGGGATCATCCATAATCTGAACGGCTCCCTTCAGATCCTATCCATGCGGATGGAGCTCCTTGAGGGAGCCTTGCACAAGGAGGGAGAAAAAA
>JACRCA010000323.1 GCA_016234425.1 Deltaproteobacteria bacterium
GCCCATGGCGATGGGCATTACGTGGTTTGTAATGGCGATGAAGGAGACCCGGGAGCCTTCATGGACCGCTCGATCATGGAAGGAGACCCGCACAGCGTCATCGAAGGTATGATCATCGGGGCCTTCGCTATTGGTTCCAATCAAGGGTTCATATACGTGCGCAATGAGTACCCTCTGGCCGTGAAGCACTTAACCATCGCCTTGGAGCAAGCCCGGGAGTATGGCTTACTGGGGAAAAATATCTTCAACTCTGGCTTCGACTTTGACGTGCGCATCAACCGTGGCGGCGGCGCTTTCGTTTGTGGCGAGTCTTCGGCCTTGATGGCTTCTCTGGAAGGTCGAGCCGGAGAGCCGCGGGCTAAATATATTCATACAGTGGAACGGGGACTCTACGATAAACCAACGAACCTGAATAACGTGGAGACCTGGGCCAACGTGCCCATGATCATCACCCGCGGAGCAGAATGGTTCGCCTCCCTGGGCACAGAAGGGAGCAAAGGAACCAAGGTGTTCTCTTTAGTGGGAAAGGTTAAGAACACAGGACTGGTCGAGGTGCCCATGGGAATCACTCTCCGAGAGATCATCTATAACATCGGGGGAGGCATCCTCAAAGACCGGGATTTCAAGGCTGTGCAAACCGGAGGCCCTTCGGGTGGCTGTATTCCCAAATCCCTGATCGATATGCCCGTGGACTTCGATGAGCTTACGGAGGCTGGCTCCATGATGGGTTCGGGTGGCATGATCGTCATGGATGACACCGACTGCATGGTGGACGTGGCCAGGTACTTCACCAAGTTTCTGGAGGAAGAGTCCTGCGGCAAGTGCACGCCCTGCCGGGAAGGGGTGCGGCGGATGAAAGAAGTGTTGACCGACATCACGGAAGGGCGAGGAAAAGAAGAGTCTATCGCCTTACTCGAAGAGCTTGGCGAAGCCATCGCTCTGGGTTCCCTCTGCGCCCTGGGTGGCACCGCTCCCAACCCTGTGCTCTCTACTTTGCGTTACTTCCGGGAGGAATATGAAGCCCACATCAAGGAAAAAAGATGTCCGGCGGGGGTCTGTAAGGAATTGATTCTCTACTCCATCCTGGAAGATTTGTGCAATGGTTGCCACCGCTGCTTCCGGGAATGCCCGCAGCAGGCCATCTCCGGCGAGGTTAAAAAGGCGCACCAGATTGACCCGGCCAAGTGTATCAAGTGTGGGATCTGCTATGACGTGTGCAAATTCGACGCCGTGGTGAAAAAATAAATGATCTGCCACAGAGAACACAGAGATTACAGTGAAGTCAAATGAAAAGACATAGGAAAAAACCCGAATCTGGAGCAAAGAAAATTTAGGATCGTCATTTGGGGTTTTGATATTTGGCTTTTTGGCTCTGTGGGCTCTGTGATCTCTGTGGCTATATAGGAGAATTAATGGTCAACATTACGGTCGATGGAATCGGGCTTCAGGCCAACAAAGAGGCAACTGTTTTGCAGGTGGCCCGGGAGAACGGGATTGACATCCCGACCCTCTGTTACAATGAATCCCTTGGGCCTGAGGGGAGATGCCGCCTGTGCATGGTGGAAGTGAGCAAAGGGAATCGTACACGTATAGTAACTTCCTGCCTTTACCCGGTGGAAGAGGGTTTGCAAGTTCGGACCGAGACTGAGAAGGTTTTACTCATTCGCAGGATGGTTTTAGAGCTCCTTCTGGCGCGCTGCCCGGACTCGGAGGTCATCCAGGCAATGGCCGTGAAGATGGGCGTGGAGAAGCCGCGTTTCCAGCTGGACGAGGGAAACTGGAAATGCATCCTCTGCGGACTCTGCGTCAAGACCTGCGAAGAAGCAGTTGGAGTGAGCGCCATTGGCCTTTCCCAGCGAGGTTCCCATAAAAAAGTAGGGACGCCCTTCCTTGAGCCCACCATGGTCTGCATCGGCTGCGGGGCCTGCCACTTTATCTGTCCTACTGGGGCCATCAAGATGACTGAGCAGGATGGCATCCGGCGCATCTGGGGGCGGGACTTCAAGCTCCAGGCTTGCCATGTCTGCGGTAACTTCTTCGCTCCGGAGTATCAGCTGGAGTGGATGTCCAAGAAGGCTGGCGTTCCCCTGGAATTTTTCCAAACCTGCCAGAACTGCCGGAAATAAAATCGCCGGCACCTAACTTAGAGACTTCACAGAGAATCAAAAAGGGGGCTTATTTCAAGCCCCCTTTTTCATAAAGCTCAACCAGCTCGCCTGAAAATCCAGATATCAATCTGGGTTTGTAACCGCAACCTTTAGGCTGGCTAGATATTAATCAGGTGAAAACTTTGCCCACAAATATATCCAATTAAGGATATTAAAATCATATCGAAACTTTTTTAACATGCTGAAAATTGCAGATAAATAGGAGAATTATGGATTTTTTGCCCACATGTCTGACCCACAAAATGGAGACCCAAGAAAGGCAGGGCTATAATGACCCTGCCGTATCCTAACCCTATAAGGTTTCAGTTTTGCCTTCTAGAGAACTTCTACATTATCTGTGGTGCTTGCTTTACTGGTATGATATCCGTGTGTATGGGCTGATCAGCCATTATGGCTTTCAGTCTCTCTATCGTATCCGTTTCCCAAACGCACCAAGCCTTTCCTTCTTCCCAATTAAATACTGATTGCAAACTTCGCACTGGCACCTTCTTGGCCATCAAATCTCTCATAAATTTCTCCCGGCGTGGGAGAAACTCTTTTTCAGTCATTCCCTGCGCTTTAGGATTCCAAGTATGAACGCATATCGCTAACATGGTCAGCCTCCTTTCTAAGTTTTTAGATCAAAATGGAACAGGTTGATCGTCCTGCTGCTCTTCAGGAAGAACCGGAACCTAACAGAGTATGGGCAAGGGGTTCTCCTTTTTTAAGCTTCATTGATAGCCAAATTGCAAAAGTCTCCAAAACGACAAAGCAGACCCCTTGGAGACCTAATATGGGCACCTTCAGGAACTTCTTTCTCATCACTTCCAACAGAAGGTTAAGGAGTAAGCTATCAAAGTATTCAGTCTGGCAGGTTTCCTAAAATTGAACCTCGGTTGGACCAAGACGCCAAAGGGCACTATCATCCATGCTGGGTTATGCGCACTGCCATTTAATGATCCCTTCGCACGGCTCTGGACCAGCGCACCCCTCAGCCCTTCTTCACGGTTAGCTCTTCGACTTACCCGCCGCAGTTTCAATGTAGCAGGCTCCTGTCCGGCCTACATTGTCAACCACCAATAAATGGTTAAGACAGTGCCGCATAATCCCCTCCAGAAGCTTAGAAGTTAGGCCATTGGGTTGACTTCATCCGCTGGGAACGGCTGTAGCAATGGTAGCCTATATTGAAATGTTGTCAAGAGTTATTTGAACATTGATGAGTATATAGAATTGTCCAGCAAAAGCATAAAGTTATAGACGGAAGGCCAACCTTTGACAATGAACTTCAGTCTAAATTGAAGATTGCTTGCCAATATCTGGGCTTTTTAGAAGGTTGCGAAATGAAAGACGTATCCCAAATTTTGCATTAATTTGGGATTCAAGAGGAGCAGGCTTCGGCTTTCTTTTGCAAGCCTAAATGATGGAGCTTCCGAAAGAAGGAATCGGTAGTTTCAAATGGTTCATCGCTCTGCGGGCAGATAGCGGCACCCCGTTCGACCCTGGAAGCGCTCGATGGGTCGAGGGACGTATTGGAATTCCGGGCTGGGACACTGATGCATGCATTTGCCGCAGAAGTCGATAAAGGCCATGAGATAAAGTCCTTTGTCGGGGATCTCCCGTTTAGCCGCGGCGCGCGTGAAGTCAGCCTGCACCAGTTTCTCCGGCGGCTCAAAGTGAGTTCGGGTGTCAACGAGAAACAGATCACGGGCCAAAGTCAAAGAAGAAGCCCAAAAGGAAAGATTTGAAAGAATTGCTCGATCCGTATATAATTGGGTTGGATTCTCTTAGGAAGCAGGGAGTTCTTCCATACTTAAGACTCATTCGTTATCAAAAAGATGCCCGATAGTAAAAAACTATCAGAGAGGAGGACGGAGAGCATATGGGAAATGATAGAAAAGGTGGACGGGTAGGGGTGATCATTTTGGCCGCGATAGGAATCGGACTGGGGATCTATTACTATTTTTTCTACGCTCAGGCTCCAAGAGAGCCTATCCCTGTGGGGAAGCCTGAAGTAAAAGTCCCCCTTCCACCTCCCCCGGAAAAAGCGGTTGTGGTAGAGGAGAAGAAAGTTCCCCCCCAGCCCCTCGTGAAGCTTAGTGAAAGTGACGGCCTTGTTCGCGAACGAGCTAAAGACGTGTCCACTCACTCCAAACTTTTGGCCTGGCTTAAGATTAAGAATATTATCCGCCGGGTCACGGCCACGGTGGACAGTATCGCAGAGGGCTCTAGTCCGCGGGCCCATCTTGGTTTTTTGGCACCTAAACAGGGGTTAACAGTTAAGAAGGTGGAGAAGAAAATTTTTGTCAATCCCCGAAGCTACCAGCGATATAATCTGGTGGCCGATGTATTTCAATCCCTGAACGCGGAGGCCACCATAAGGGCTTATAAAGAATTAAAGCCCCTCTTTCAGGAGGCCTATCGGGAGCAGGGTTATCCGGATCGGGATTTTCAGGATGCCCTGATCAGGGCCATAAAAGAATTGCTCCGAGTCCCCGTGGTAGACGGTGATATTCCAGTGGAGGAAATAGTACTCTCTTATGTAATGCTGGACGAAAAATTGGAGGGGCTGAGTGATGCCCAGAAGCATCTCCTGCGCATGGGACCGGTCAATACTCGCAAAATACAGGGCAAATTGCGAGAGATGGCCCTGGCCTTGGGAGTTTCAGAGAATGAGCTTCCAAAATCTCGGGTGTATTCTTTAAAGGTGAAGTAATTCTCAGCTTATTTTATCGCAGCTTTTTGGTCAAATAAGCCTAGTCCCAGTTGTCCGGCTGAGGTTTGCCAGAGGGAAAGGCTTCCGGGAAAAGAAATCCCACCAAGGGACAGGGACCAGGCAGAATGGGCGAGCCGTCTTTGAAGCCCTCTGGAGAGAAACAGGGGAGGGGAAATAGGATCTTATTTCACAAAAAATCTCAGGGTGTTCGCCATTACCTCTAAGTTGAAATCCCAAAATAAGGAGGATTCAACCACCCCAGAATCTACACAAGAGGAGCAGGATTCGGCTTTCTTCTGTACCCGTTTTAGCTGAAGGGATTCAAGAATGGAGGATAATTTTTGCTGATACACATTGCCAAGAGGATGGGCTCGATCCAAGCAATTGGTGACCATCCCATCTGGTTCCACCCGGATGCAAATCTTCGGGGCATGACAGCGATAGCTAACATTTCCTCCCTGAAATAAGCGCAAGTAACTTTCTGAATTGTTAATAGAGGGGTGATCCTTCTTTAATCGTTGAACTAAACCAAAAATTTGTTTTTCCCTTTCCAGGGGAAGTCGTAAAGCCACCACCGTCTGCCCTTCCTTACGGGGAAACTCCACTAATCCTTGATTCACTGATTCAAAAGTAATGGCGGTAGAAAGATCTTCTGCTAAATGGACAAGTTCTCCTACATAAGGATAGTTTAACTGGCTGATGACCGAATTAATGAACACTTTCAGGCGGGGATTTTCATATTTTACCTGCCGGACACCCAGCATGATGTTTTTATACATTCCTTCCACGCCACGCAATCGATCATGTTCTTCATTGGGGATGTCGATAGAAACGATTAGAAAGCCCAGATGCCGAGCCAGGAGGTGGGCATATTGGGGCAGTAAGTAGCCATTGGTGATTAAACCAGTTACGAATCCCAAATTTTGGCAAGCTCGGAGAATTTCGAATATATCTCCCCGTAGCAAGGGTTCGCCACCCCAGAAGGTAGTGGAAACAAACCCTAACTTTTTGGCCTGATGATAAAAATCGATCACTTTGGCAGTATCGTTCTCTTCCGGAGAGTCCCCTCGCCATAAACAGGTGGGACATTTGGCGAAACAACGGGTGGTAATTAAATGGGAGATAAAAAAAGGCCTTTTGATAATAAATCTTGATCGGATGACTGTTTTCAGCCCGCCTAAGAATGACCAGGCCCGGTGTAATTTTTCAGCATTCATTTAAATCCCCGCCAAAGGCCAATTCCATAAAAACATTTTAGCACATTCTTTCAGGGCATCCATGCCAGGGCAGATATGCACCTCTCCATCTCGCTACATCTTTGCAGCCCTATTTTTCTGCTTTACTCCCCCTCAATGGCCCGGGCAGGGCAGACGTCTGAACATGTGCCGCAATCTGTGCAAAGATCGGGATCAATCCGAGGTTTTCTTTCTCCGGAGGTAATAGCCTCGAGCGGGCAAACGGTAAGGCAATCCCCGCAATTCGTGCAACGATCTGTGATTCGATAAGCCATATCAATCAATTTTGGATTGCGGAATTCGGTTTGCGGAATTTGAACATTCAATAAAGACAATCCGCAATTCGCAATCCCCACTCTACATTCCGAATTCAGAAGTTTCTCCACATATCTTCATCTGTGTAGATTTTCTCTTTCTGGGCGTCGATGCCCATGGCGTCCATTTCGACATTGCGCCGGTCGCTGTAGCGAATGGCGATCTCCAAAGCCGCTCGGCCTCCCCCGACGGAAGCGGCACCTGAAGTAAGGCGCTCCGGGATCATCATACGGTCGAAGATTATAGCCCCATCCCCCAGCTTTCCCACAAGGTTTTCCTTGGGCACCCGACAGTTGCGAAAGACCAGTCTCCCCACGCCTGTGCCGCGACACCCTAAAAGGCCGTAAACATGTTCCACCTCTACCCCTGGGCCTTTGTCAACGATAAACACCGATATTCGCTCGTGAGTAGGCGCTTTGGGGTTGGTGTTGCAGTATACGGCAAAGAAGTCTGCGGCTTCTGCTCCCACGACAAAACGTTTCTGACCGTTTAGAATGAAGAAATCTCCATCAGGAACCGCTCGGGTAGTAGCCCCGAAGAAATCAGAGCCCCCCCTCGCCTCAGTAAGAGCTTCTTCCGGAATTTTCGTGTCGGTGACCATGGGTTTCAGGTAGCGCTCTTTCTGATCTTCTGTGCCAAAGGTATTGATGGCCTCGCCAACGATGGAAGTCATCACGAAGGC
>JACRCA010000032.1 GCA_016234425.1 Deltaproteobacteria bacterium
ACGCAGAGAATTCAAAAAAATCAAAATCCTTTTTGAATTTCTGGTTTTCATTTGCCCTTTTGATTTTTGGATTCTATTTTAAAGTCCATCCCTGTGCCCTCTGCGCTCTCTGTGGTGAAATAATCTACCAAAGCCTCCACCAGGGCTGGAATGGTGAATTTCTTCGGCATCACTGTGGTCTCGATTCCCAAGCTTCTGGCCTCTTCCGCGGTAATTGGGCCGATGGAGGCAACAGTAACATCTGCGGTCAGCTCCCGAGCTTCTTCCCCTCCCACCATTTCCACAAAATTGCTTACCGTCGAAGAACTGGTAAAGGTGATGGCCGAAATGAACCCCTTTCTCAGTAAATCTATTATCTCTTCCGCCTTTCCTTTTGGCCGAAGGGTGCGGTAGACTTCCGCCACATCTACCAGCGCTCCTGCTTTTCTGAGTTCTTCCGGTAGGACATCCCGAGCCAATTTGGCCCTGGGAATCAAAATTCTCTTTCCTCTTAGGTTCTCTTTTTTCAGTCCTAATAGTATGGCTTCTGCCCGGTATTCTGCAGGAACAAAATCCACCCTTATTTTTAAGGCTTCTAAGGCCTCTGCGGTTTTGGGCCCGATGGCGCAAATTCGCGGACCTTTCAAATCCCTGGCATCGCCCCCTAAGGTGAAGAGTCGCTCCAGGAAAAACTCTACTCCGTTTACGCTGGTAAATATAATCCAATCATAAATGGCAATCTGGTCGGCGCAATGATCGGCATCAGCCCAGCTTTCTGGCGGAAGCACCTCGATGGTTGGAAATTCGATGGGCATCGCCCCCAGCTCCTGCAGCCGCTCGGAAAGCTCGCTGGCCTGCTCCCTTGAGCGGGTAACCAGGATTCTTTTCCCGAAAAGGGGAAGGCGTTCAAACCAGTTCAGTTTATCCCGGAGGGCAATCACCTCACCCACCAGGATGATCACGGGAGGCTTGATCTTCTTCGACTGGGCGATCTCCCCAATATTTCGGAGCTTGCCGATGATCGTCTCTTGTTCTGGAAGAGTTCCCCATCTTATCAACGCCACGGGGGTGTCAGGATCGCGGCCATTTTCCATAAGCTTGGCCACAATCATCGGGAGATTCCCCACCCCCATCAGGAATACCAGGGTTCCTGCGCCTGTGGAAATTTTATCCCAGCAGATCTTGGATTCTTCTTTCGTTGGGTCCTCGTGGCCGGTAATAAAAGCCACGGTGGAAGTAAAATCCCGGTGAGTCAGGGGAATGCCGGCATAGGCTGGAGCAGCAATCGCGGAAGTTACGCCCGGGATGATTTCAAAGGGAAGGCCTGCTTTGGCCAGCTCCTCCGCCTCTTCCCCTCCCCTGCCAAAGATGAATGGGTCACCCCCTTTGAGGCGAGCCACTTTTTTCCCTTCCCCAGCTTTTTCTACAATCAAGGCATTAATTCTCTTCTGGGAAAGCGCGTGCTCCCGGCCTTTCTTGCCCACGTATATCCTCTCCGCCCCCTCTTTCGCCGATTTGAGAAACTCTTCGTTGCCCAAATAGTCATAGATGATCACATCTGCTTTCTTCAGGCACGCCAGACCCTTGACCGTGATCAGTCCTGGATCCCCAGGGCCTGCTCCAATCAGATAAACCTTGCCCTTTTTCATCCTTTTTTATAAGCCTCCCGCAAAATATCCGCCGCCCCTCTTTCCAGCAATTCTTCGGCCAGCTGTTTTCCCAGATCTTCGCTTTTCGCCAAAGGTCCTTCCACCTTTCCCTTGATTAATTTTTGCCCATCCACTCCAGCAACCAAACCAGTCAAGTTTAGTTTCTCCGACTCCACCCTGGCCAGACCCGCTATGGGCACCTGACATCCTCCCTCCAGCCTCTTCAGGAAGGCCCTTTCTGCATGGATAGATGCCTGAGTAGGGCAGTGGTTGAGAGAAGCCACCAGCCGAGAGACCCGTTCATCTCCTTCGCGGCCTTCAATCGCTAGCGCTCCCTGCCCTATAGCCGGGAGCATGACCTCAGGCTCGAGGAATTCCGAAATATGGTCTTCCCATCCCAGGCGGTGAAGGCCTGCGGATGCCAGGACAATGGCATCCAAATTTAAACTCGAAAGCTTCTTGATCCGAGTATCTAAATTGCCCCGGAGAGAGACGATTTCCAGGTCCGGACGGAGGTGCAGCAGTTGGGCCCGCCTCCTCAGGCTGCCCGTCCCAACTTTCCCCTTGGGCGGAAGGTCACTCCATTTCCTTCCATCTTTGGAGATGAGAACATCCCGTGGGTCTTCCCTCTGCGGAAAAGCCATGAGCATCAAACCTTCCGGGATGATGGCCGGTAGGTCTTTGGCGCTGTGCACCGCCAGGTCCACTTCCCCGCGGAGCAGGGCATTCTCGATCTCCTTGACAAAAAGCCCCTTTCCTCCAACCTGGAATAGAGGAATATCGATCTTATCCCCGGCAGTCTTGATATGCACCAAAGTAACTTCCACTTCCGGGTGCTGCTCCTCCAGCTGGGACTTCACCCAATTGGCCTGGTGCAACGCCAGTAGACTTGCCCGGGTTCCTAATCTGAATTTTTCCTTACGATGCGCCCTGCTCATCCTCGCCTTCATCTAAATGAAAAATCTTCCGGGTCATCTCCACGTAAAGCTTCCCATGGTCCCGGCTTTCCTGGTGTTTCAATAGGGAGATGGGATGGTGCAGAATCTTGTTTATGATTGAGTTAGTCAGGAAATCCAAGGCTTTCCGCTCTTCGTCGGAAACATTCTTCAGAAGAGAAAGCGTTTTTTCTACCTCTTTCTGGCGAATCTCTTCCAACCGATTACGCAGGGCTAAAATGGTTGGCACCACCTCCAGGCTTTTCAGCCAGCGGTTGAAGGCCTCCACCCCCTGGAAGACGATTTCTTCAGCCTTCTGAACTTCCTTCTTCCGCTCCTCCTTATTTGATTCAACGATCCCTTCAAGATCATCGATGTCGTAAACGTAGACGTTATCGATTTCGTTAATCTTTGGGTCGATGTCCCGGGGGACCGCGATGTCGATGAAGAACATAGGCCTGTTTTTCCGGGCGCGGATCACTTCGGTCAACTGCTCGCGGCGGATAATATAATGAGCGGAGCCGGTAGAGCTCAGGATGATGTCCACATTCTTGAGCTCTTTGGGAAAATCTTCGAAAGGTACGGCTTTTCCCTTAAACTCCTGGGCCAGTTCGATAGCTCGGGAGTGGGTGCGGTTGGTGACCAAAATCTCGCCCACGCCTTGACTGATCAAATGGCGGGCGGCCAGTTCGGACATTTCCCCTGCACCGATAAGCATGGCCCGTTTGTTGTCCAAATCCCCTAAAATCTTCTTGGCCAGCTCCACGGCCGCATAGCTCACGGAAACAGCCTGGGTGGCAATCTTTGTTTCGGTGCGCACACGCTTGGCCACAAAGAAAGAGCGGTGGAATAGTTTATTTAAAATCAGGCCGGAAAATTTGCTTTCCACGGCCTGGCTATAGGCTTCTTTCACCTGTCCCAATATCTGCGGTTCCCCCAGAACCATGGAGTCCAAACTGGAGGCCACCCGGAAAATATGCTTCACCGCTTCTTCATCCTTGCGGACGTAAAGGTAGGGACTCAATTGATCGGCGGACATCCCGGCGATTCCAGCCAGCAATTCCTTTATCCTCGATACGCCATCTTCGCTACAATCCATCACGGTCAAGACATCCGTGCGGTTACAGGTTGAAAGGACCAGACCTTCTCGCACCCCAGGAATGCCAGCCATGCGGCCAAGAAATTCTTTTACTCCTCCTCGGGGAAGGCAAAATTTTTCTCGCACTTCTATGGGAGCGGTTTTATGACTTAGCCCGATTAAAACGATTTCCATTTCAATAATAATTTGCCACAGAGGTCTCAGAGAACACAGAGTTATGTCCAAAATCGTTAAACCCCATCAACCAGTTTGCTCTCCCCAAGTTAGTTCACAATGCCCGTTTGAATACAGAGTTTTAAAATACTCTGTGATCTCCGTGTTCTCTGTGGCAAAAATTTTTAAAAATTTCTCCGTGGCTGCTCATTTATATGAATGCAATCCCGACAGGAGCAGGTTTACCCCCAAGAATGTAAAGACCAAAACGGCGAACCCCAGAATGGAAAAGATAGCTGCTTTCCGCCCGCGCCAGCCCACCGCTAAACGCCCATGGAGCAGGGCCGCATAAAGAAACCAGGTAATGAGAGACCAGGTTTCCTTGGGGTCCCAGCTCCAGTAAGAACCCCAGGCGCTTTCCGCCCAAACCGATCCGGTGATGATCCCCAGCGTCAGGAGGGGGAAGCCGAAGGTAAGGCAACGGTAATTCAAATCATCCAGAACTTGGAGTGCCGGCAGGCGGTGGTAGAAAGGACCGATTTTTTTGGATTTAATCTGTCGCTCCTGGATTAAATACATGACCGAGACGGTAAAACAGAGGGCAAACATGGCGTCTCCCGTGAAAGCAAAGATCACATGGATGGGCAGCCAGAAACTGTCCAAAACCGGGGCTACAGGAATGATCTCTTTCGGGAAAAGAGACGCCAGAATGATGAGGGCTGCAGCCAAGGGAGATACAAACGCCGCCAGAACATCCAGTCCGTATTTCAAATAAAGCAGGAGATAAACTCCCACGATTGACCAAGCGAAGAAGGAGAGGGATTCATGCAAGTTTGTAATCGGTGTATGCCCGGCCTCGATATACCGGGAGAGGAGGGCCAGGGAGTGAACGATGAATCCCAAAGTCAGGGAAAATGGACCAATTCGGGAGAGTCGTTTCCGCAGGGAAATCAGGTAGGCCAGAGAGGCTCCTGTCCCAAAAAGGTAAACAAAAAGGGCGACCTGAAAAAAATAGATGTTCATCGCCTTAATCCTAACCCTTTTAACGAGAACTCAGGGCCCAAAATGCTTCTCAGCCGGGCTTCCATTTTCTCTTTGTTCTTTTTCCGAATCAGGGAGAGGAAGTCTTCCTGAACCAATTGGCGAAAGATTTTCTGATTGTGCTTCTGGCCAAACCCCCAGGAAAGGATTTTGGCACGCAGGGCTCCCAGCAGCTTAAGCAAAAAAGCGTACTCCGGCCCAACCTCTTTTTGCAGCCTTTGCCGCATTAATCTGGCCAGAGCCGGGCTTTGTCCGGAGGTAGAAATGGCCAGCAGCAAGTCCCCCCGTTCCACTACCGCAGGAACGATGAAACTGCTATGGGCTGGATCATCCACCACGTTGACGGGGATCCTCTGCTTGGAAGCTTCCAGAAAGACTCGTTCGTTCGTCGCTCGATCATCTGTGGCCGCAATGGACAAAAATGCCTGGCGGAGGTCTCGGCGTTGGAAAAGGTGCGGACGATGTATGATCTTTCTGCCCCTCTTTAACCGCAAAAGAGATTTGGTGAGCTTTGGGCTAACCACCTTTACGGAAGCTCCTGCCTTGAGGAGGCTAAAGACTTTTCGTTCGGCCACCCGGCCCCCTCCCACTACCACGCAGGGTTTCCTCTGCAAGTCCAAGAACGCTGGGAAATACCTCATCGCTGCACCAGCCATCCAAAGTTTTCTAAGATCTTCAAGCCCACCCCTTGGCTCTTCTCCGGATGAAACTGGCAGGCATACAGATTTCCCCGGCCGACGCTGGAGACAAATTCTCCCCCATAATCCGTGGTGGTGGAAACGATCCCTTGATCTTCCGGGAGCGGGTAGTAGGAATGGACGAAGTAAAAATGGGCCCCATCTTTTATTCCTTCCAGCGCAGGAAAACGCTTCTTGATGCGCACGTCATTCCACCCCATGTGGGGAACTTTGAGGGAATCTTCTGAGGAGAGGGATGAACCAGGAAGGGGAAAAGGGAATCTAACTACCCGGCCCTTGAAAATGCCCAGCCCGCTTTTCATTCCAAACTCTTCGCTTTCCGAAAAAAGAAGTTGCAGGCCGAGACAGATTCCCAGGAAGGGCCTCCCGCTTTCGATAAAATCGATGATAGGACCCATCAACCCCAACTCCCTAAGGTTCTCCATGGCCTTCTTGAAAGCCCCGACCCCTGGCAGCACCAGCCCGGAAGCTTTTTTAATCACCCCCGAGTCTTGAGTTACAGTGGCCTGAAAGCCGACTCGCTCAAACCCTTTGTGCACGCTGCGCAAATTCCCCATGCCATAATCGACGATAACGATCATAGTCTTCCTTTGGTCGAAAGCACCCCCCGAACTCCCTTATCTCTGGATACGGCTTGCTGCAAGGCTCTGCCGAAGGCTTTGAAGAGCGACTCCACCATGTGATGCCCGTTATTTCCATAAGCCACCTGAGCGTGAAGGGTAATGGCTGCGTTGTTGACTATCGCCTGGAGAAATTCCTCGACTAACTCTGTATCAAAATCTCCAATCTTTCTCCTGCGCAGCGGGAGATGATAAACCAGACAGGGGCGCCCGGAAAGATCCACGTGCACCGAAGCCAAACTCTCGTCCATGGGAACGAAAGCCGACCCGTACCGGCGAATTCCCTCTTTTCCACCCAGCGCTTGCCTCAGAGCGCCCCCCAGGCAAATTCCCACATCTTCCACAGTGTGGTGAAAATCAACAACTGTATCTCCCTTTGCCTGGACAATCAAATCAAAGAATCCATGGGTGGCGAAGAGGCTGAGCATATGGTCTAGGAAAGGAATTGAAGTAGAGATCTGCTGCTTGCCCGAACCGTCCAGATTCAGCTCCAGTTTTATTTCCGTCTCTTTCGTCTTGCGAAAAACTCTGGCCCTTCGTGGCATCTTTTCTATCCCTGCCAGAATGAAATTCGAATTAAAATTGTTTCTTAACCTCTTTCACGGACACTTACACTGACACTCACACTGACACTATTTTTAGAATCTTCGCGGCATTCTCTCCCAGGATTTTCCTCTTGGTCTCTCCCCTGATGGGCAATGCCCGGATGGCTGCAATATTATTTCCGATCCCCGGCACCCCTGGCCAGTCCGAACCGAAGAGGATCTTGTCGGCATTCTTCTCCAGCTCCGGAAAATATTTCAACAGATTCTGGGGGGGCAGGCCGGCGATCTCCATGTATACATGGTTGTGAAGCTGGGCCAAGAAAAAAGCCGAGGAATACCAGAATCCTCGGCCACTATGCACCTGAATCAAGGTGAGTTCCGGAAAGTCCACAGCCACATCATCCAGCAACACCGGGTCTCCATACTTCATCCGCGACCCGCGGAAAAGGGAAGAGCCAGTATGCACCATCACCGGAATTTTAAGCTCCTGCGCTTTAGCATAAAGAGGGTAAAGGATGCGATCGTTGGGATAGAACTGCTGGTAGGTGGGATAGAGCTTGACACCTTTCATTGCCAGGCCTTGAACGCATCGCTCCAGCTCTTCTGCAAGCCTTGCGCTGAGATATGGGTTGAGATTGGCAAAGGGGATCAGTTCCTTTCGGCCCTTACAGAACTCAGCCACTTGCTCATTGCTGACCATCCCCGTGGTGATCGGGCTCAGCTCGGCCAGGATCACTGCATAATCCACTCCATTCCTCTTTAGTAAATCCACCAGAGCACAGGGATCTATTCGCCCGTTTTTATCGGCGACCTCTTCAGCTCCAGACTCTTTTCCATAGTTCTCGAAATAGCTGACTACCCACGGCTTCATTTCCTCAGAATTCCCGATATGCACGTGAAAATCTACTACCGGCATGATGTATGTTTCCTCCAAGAAATAGCTTACTTTTTCAACAGGTTATATTATTATAAATTTACCATCTTCCGCATGATAAATCAAGGAAGACCAGCCATTGCTTTTCGCTTTTTTCCTGCGATAAAAGAAAATGTTGATTTCCTTTCGCCTTTTCCCTAAGATAGGTTGGTATCTGTTCTGATAAATTAGGATAAATTGGAATCTGCCTGTTATGACTGACACATGGCTGACAGTTAAGGAAGTAGCTCAATACCTCAAACTCAGTCCTGATCTTATCTACAAGCTTGCCCAGCAGGGAAAGATCCCTGCCTCTAAGGTCGGAACGGCTTGGCGATTCAAGAGAGAAAAAATCGACCGGTGGATGGATGCAAATGAGAATCGAAGAAGAAAGGTGAAAACCAGCACCAAAAAGAGATCTGCCTAATTTCAAAAGATGGGGATTTTGGACATGGTGGCACGGCTTTTAAAGCAATCAAAGAAATCTCCTGCTGAAGGCCAAGTTAGAGGAGCAATTCGCCGAGTCTGCACACCTGGAGCAGGCGATTCGGGAGAATTTAAGGAGGTTGGGCTATGGGAATTAGCAGATTTTTAAGGGAGAGGCGAGACGATATTCTGCGCATTGCTGCCAAACACGGCGTATATAGTATTCGCATATTCGGATCGGCAGCCCGAGGCGAAGAGGCTATAGATAGCGATTTGGATTTTCTGGTAACAGTCGGACCCAATCCCTCGCCCTGGTTCCCGGCAGGGCTTGTTGTGGAACTTGAGGAACTACTGGGTCGGAAAGTCGATGTGGTCACGGAGGACAGCGTCTACTGGCTTCTGCGCCGTCGAATACTCAAGGAGGCCGTACCTCTATGAAGAAAGACCCGCGTGTTTATCTGGCTCAGATAATGGAGCGCATCGAGCGAATCGATCAATACACGGTTAAAGGGCGGGATGCGTTTCTTGCCGATTCATTGATCCAAGATGCTGTCATTCGCAATTTCGAAGTCATCGGTGAGGCCGCCAAGCAGGTTCCCGATGAGTATCGAAAACAACACCCCCTAATCCCCTGGCGGATGATGACTGCCTTCAGGGGTGTGCTCATTCACAATTATGAAGGCGTAAGCCTCTCCCGGGTATGGGATATCATTGAAAAGGAATTGCCGCAGCTAAAAACAGCACTATCTACGATCTTGCCCCCGCTTGAACAACTGGAACGTGAACTGGCCGGAGAGGACGAGCCGAGGAGCAAGAGTGAAGAAGAAAATCATGAAATGCATCATTTGTAAGGCGGGCGAGACAAAGCCAAGCAAGACGACGGTAACTCTCGAACGCAGCGTATCACATTAGTTTTCAAGGGCATCCCAGCCCATGTATGCGCCAACTGTGGCGAGGCGTAGGTTGATGAAGACATCACCCGCCAATTGCTCAAGGCCGCGGAGAACGTGAGATAGCTAAGATATAATCTTAGAATTCTAGCCAAAGATATTTGAAATTTTCCCCGCGCAACGCCCTCCCCCTGCGACGGGGGAGGGCTTGCCCTGTGGAGTAAGCTCTACTACTCAACAGGGTAAAGGTGGGGGTGGACAAAGGAATTTTTCCCCCTCCCCTTTACCCCGTGAAATAGAGAAAAAATTTCACGGGGTGAATCCCCTCCCGCCAGGGGAGGGGATATTTTTGAGGTTGTCTAAATGTTAGAAGAAAATTCTCCGACTGAAAGATGTAAGAATCTATGCTTTTTCCGCGACTGCGCGCGGAAAAAGTGGCCCCTGCGGGGCAGCATAAAGGGAAGAGCATTCAGCATTCATAATGGTAGGAAGGTATCCACAGCCCCGTCGCTCACCCGTTATTGAGAGACGTCGCTCCGGGGCTATGGATAACTTCCTGTTTTATTGAACTTTTTTCACTCTTACCAACATGTTGGTAATAGTTGCGCAGTAAGCGCCTAATAATACCTAAATTGAGCGCTTTTTTGGACAAAAATAAAGATAAACATCGAACCGAAACCCCTAAAAATCACATCGGGTATCCACTCAATAAGTGAAATGGAACCATGTCATTCCTGTGAAAACAGAGCTTGCCCCGCACTTGATGCGGGGAATCCAGGTTTTATGGTTCCCTGCTTCCGCAGGGACGGAGTCTGGATTCCC
>JACRCA010000324.1 GCA_016234425.1 Deltaproteobacteria bacterium
AACTCCGCAAGAATCAGCAAATTTTCATGCTGGACTCGCATGTAATCTTTACTCTGAATACCCATCTGCGAGGTATAGGTTCCGCATTACTAACCGGTAGATTGGTCTTCACCCTGGAGATAGGTGAGGTTTCAAATCGCAGGAAAATTAGGATGTCAAACATCAGAGAGGAGCAAGTGTCTATCACGCTTGTGCCCCTAATATTAAAAGGTTTAAAGCATCTTGAGATGGAAACGGTTGACGCCAGAAATGGGAGAATATATGATGGCCCAGACATGAGGAAAGCCCAATGACCAAAGATGACGAAGCTTTTCATTTTCTTTTTAACCCGCGCTCCGTGGCCGTGGTTGGAGCCTCAGAGAATCCCCTGAAGATGGGTCATCAGTGCCTGCTCAGCCTTAGGGAAAGTGGGTCCCACCGCTCCATCTATCCCATTCATCCCCGGCTGAAAGAGATTCTGGGAATACCTGCTTATCCCGGTTTACAATATGTCCCCGGAGAAGTTGACCTGGCGATCCTCGCAGTTCCAGCCTCGGAGACAATTTTTGCCTTAAAAGCCTGCCAGGAGAAGGGGGTCCGGGGGGCCATCATTATCACAGCTGGATTTCGCGAGATCGAGAAGCCCAGTGGCGAGCTACTCCAGAAAGAGATGGCCCGCATTGCCAACCAGGGAAGAATCAAGATCATCGGGCCCAACACATTCGGGTTGGTGAATGTCCACGCTCAGCTAAATGCTTCCTTCACGCCGGTATTTTCCCGATTGAAGCCCGGGTCGATCTCTGTGATTGGCCAGAGTGGAGGGGTTTCTCATTTAGTCGCCTACCAGGCCCTCAATGAAGGAGTAGGCCTTAGTAAGGTGGTTGGCATCGGCAATCGTTGCAACGTGGATTTTGCGGACCTTTTGCCCTTTCTGGAAAAAGATTCTGAGACAAAATGTGTCATCCTTTTTATAGAAGGCCAAGATGATCCTCGAGGTTTGATTACAGCGGTAAAAAAATTTGCCTCCCGGAAACCCATAATTGCCATGAAGGCGGGGCGATATGCCGAATCCTCAAAAGCAGCCCGCTCTCATACTGGATCACTGGCCGGACGTTATGAGATTTACGAAGCCTCGTTGAAGCAAGCCGGGGCGCTTGTGGTCCAGGATCCAGGGGAACTTTTGGACGTAGCCAAAATTTTGACCATGCTTCGACCACCCCCAGGGAGAAACGTGGCCGTGATGTCCTTTCAAGCCGGCCCCGGCATTTTGCTGACTGATGCAGTGGTTGAACATGGGCTGCGCATGGCTGTCTTTTCACCAGCGACACAAGAAAAGTTAGATAAACTTCTACCTCCCCTGACCATCCGTACTAACCCCGTGGACATAGCCTTTGCGCAAGATGAGCCAGTTTTTGAGGAATCCCTTCATATCATTTTGCAGGATGAAAATGTAGATACTCTGGTGATTTTCCTGCTCCACCATCCTTTCATGGACCTAAGAAGGATTGTGCGCCCGCTCCTCAGACAGAGGATGTTGTCCCCAAAACCCATCCTCCTCGGGGTTAACGCCCTTCAAGGATCAATCGCTGAAGAAGTCGCCGAATTGGAAAGAAGAGGGATTCCGGTATATCCGCTTCCCGACCGGGCCATTCGAGCGTTGAAAAGGCTGATGCAGTATGGCGGATCCCTAAGAAAAGGGTAAAGGGGAAAGAAGAATCGGCGAATCGGCGAAACGGTGAAAAGGGCCACAGGCTAAGGCAAGAAGAACCGATGAGCGAAGGGATTAAGCAATCAGGTGACTATTCGACTATGCGACTAAATGACTAGGAGACTGCTATCGATGAGAGCCTTGGAAGGAGTAAAGGTATTGGACCTTTCCCGACTTTTTCCTGGCCCTTACTGCTCGATGATTCTGGCAGACCTGGGCGCCGATGTCCTCAGGATCGAGGACCGTCGCTATGCCGGGGAAGGGGCAGGGATGCCCACCGTAATGCGCAACAAAAGGCATATGACTTTAAACCTGAAGCATCCCCAGGGTCAGGAAATTTTTTATCGACTGGCCAGGGAAGCGGATGTGGTATTGGAAGGATTCCGTCCTGGCGTACCGCAACGTTTGGGAATCGACTATGATGGCTTAAGAAGAATGAACGAGAAGCTGATTTACTGCTCGATTACGGGTTATGGGCAAGATGGCCCTTACCGGAACATGGTCGGGCATGATATAAACTACCTGAGCTTCGGGGGCGTGCTGGACCTGACTGGAGAACCAGGAAGGAAGCCGGTCATCCCGCCCATCCAAGTGGCGGATATGGCTGCTGGAGGAATGTATGCCGCGCTGGGGGTTATGGCTGCGCTGATCGCTCGGCAGAAGACTGGCAGAGGACAATACATCGACATCTCCATGCTGGATGGCATCATCGCCATGCTTCCCTTCCCAGTGGGTCTTCTCTGGGGGCTGGGAGAGGTTGCCCAACGAGGCGACACTCTGCTCAGCGGCAGGTATCCCTGCTATAACGTTTATGAGACCAGGGACGGAGAATATATCTCCTTGGGAGCCTTGGAAGCTCGCTTCTGGGTAGTCCTCTGCCAAAAACTGGGGCGGGAGGATTTTATTGCTCATCAGTACGATGAAGGCGAAAAGAGATCAGAGATCTTCAATTTTTTGCGCCAGATGTTTAAGAATAAAACCCGCGATCAATGGATGGAAGAGCTGAAAGATCTGGATGTCTGCATCGGCAAAGTTCTCCACTTGGATGAAGCCCTGAGAGATCCGCAGGTGGTGCAGCGGAAAATGGTTACAGAATTTATCGACGTGAAAAAAGGGAAGATGAGGCTCTTATCCTCTCCCATAAGATTATCGGAGACCCCTGCGGAAATCCGCTGGGCTCCGGCCGATTTCGGTGAGCATACCGAAGAGGTGCTGAAGGATCTGGGGTTCGGCGAGGAGGAAATCGAGGAGATGAAGAGGGAAGGGGTGGTGTAATAGAAAAGAGATTGTCGACTTGCCCCCCGGAGGTGGGTCCGGCCAATGACCAAGAGTGGATAACGAACCCTCAGGCCTTGATAGAGGAAATGAATTTCTTGAAAGACCGATCGTAGGAGCGTTCTGCTGCCGGAGGAAAAAAGCAGCCCGGGAGCTCGCCATTCCTCCGGTGGTAGGTCACGCATTCGCAGCATTTTCCCTTGCGGGAGCAGGGATCATAGGAGCAAGTGCAATTTTCCATGTTCTTCTTCACATTGCATTCCATCTTCCACCCTCTTTCATTCATTCGCCACAGAGATCACAGAGAACACAGAGAAAAAATCGTTAGAAAATAAAACCCTAACCATCTCCCCCGCTGTGGGAGGGGTGCAGAGGAGGGGGAGGGAAATATAGAGCTAAATTTTCATGGTTCGTGGGTGACGGTGAGGTCATGAATGATTCCTTATAAAAGCAAGGACCCATTTTGGTTTTTTCGGCTTTTAATTCTGCTCTGAGAACTCTGTGTCCTCGGTGGCCAAAAATCTTGCTTTTATGGATAAATGGGGACAATTTCAATTCCTAAGGATTCCTCCAGACCGAGCATCAGGTTCATGTTCTGGACTGCCTGGCCAGATGCACCTTTGACCAGGTTGTCGATCGCTGAAAGGAGAATCAACCGGTTGTTTCTTTTATCAACTTTCCAGCCAAGGTCGCAGTAATTGGAGCCGAATACATCCGCAGTGCTGGGCAGAAGATCGGAGGGGTGGAGGCGGACAAATTTTTCCTTGGCGTAAAAGTCCCGATAGATGTCCAATATTTCATTTTCGGAAAGAGGTTTCGTAAGGGAGGCGTAAATTGTAGAAAGGATTCCCCGTTTCATGGGGACTAGGTGAGGAGTGAAGGTGATGACTACTTTTTCACCCGCCAGTCGGCTCAGCTCCTGTTCCATTTCCGGCGTGTGCCGGTGTTCGGTTACTTTGTAGGCCTTAAAATTTTCGCTTACTTCGGTGAAGAGGGAAGAAAGCACTGCGGACCGCCCGGCCCCACTAACCCCAGATTTGGAATCAGCAATGATGGTGCGGTGGTTGATGAGTTTGTTCTTCAAGGCCGGTGCCAATGCGAGAATCACGCTAGTTGGGTAGCAGCCCGGATTGGCGACCAGCGTAGCTCTTTTGATTTCTTCGCGATGGAGCTCTGGAATTCCATATACCGCCTCCTGCAAAAGGGTCGGGGCAGTGTGCGTCTCGTACCATTCCTCATAAACTTTGGGGTCCGCTAAGCGAAAATCCGCGCTCAGGTCCACGACCTTCAAGCCTCTTTGGATAAATCCAGGGACCACTTCCATTGCCGTCTTGTGGGGGAGGGCGGTGAAGAGAAAATCGCACGCCTGCACTAAGGGCTCAACCTCTAAGGCCTGACAGACCAGATCCGTTTCCTTTATTACGGAAGGAAAGACTTGCCAAATCGGTTGTCCCACGTATCGCTCGGAAGTGAGAGCGGTCAATTTGATTTTGGGGTGGCGCAGGAGGAGGCGCACTAACTCCAGGCCAGTGTACCCTGTTGCTCCTATTACGCCCACGCGAGTCATGGAGATTCTCCTTGCTTTGGGAAAAATCTTGGATGCAAAAACGATGGGGGAATTAGCGCTTGGAGTATTGGAATCTTTTCCGGGCGCCTTTCTGTCCGTACTTTTTGCGCTCTTTGATCCGTGAGTCTCGGGTAATGAGACCTGCCTTCTTCAGGATTTCGCGGGATTCTTCTTTCACGGCCAGAAGCGCCCTGGTGATCCCGTGACGGAGAGCTCCAGCCTGGCCTATCATCCCGCCCCCCTGAACCTTAGCGGAGATGTCAAATTGTCCCAGAGTACCAGTGAGCTCAAGAGGCTGGAAGATCATACCTTTGGCTGTGTCCAGAGGAAAGTACCTGTCCAGTCCCTGGTCGTTCACAGTGATCTTGCCTTCCCCAGGCTTTATCCATACCCGGGCGACGGCGGTTTTTCTCTTGCCAGTGGCATAGAATGTTTTTTCGGGCATTTTTCTTTCCTTTACACTGAGAAGGGTTCTGGTTGCTGCGCTTGATGGGGATGAGATTCGCCGGAGTAAATTTTCAGCTTCTTTAAAAGCTTGCGGCCCAATTTATTCTTGGGGAGCATTCCCTGAACGGCCATGGTAATGAGTCGTTCAGGCTTTTTTTCTTTTATTTTTTAGGCGCTGATCGATTTGAGGCCGCCGGGGTAGCCAGAATGATGGATGTAGAGCTTTTCCTTCCATTTCTTCCCCGTAAGGGCCACCTTATCGGCGTTCACTACGACCACAAAATCACCGGCATCTACGTGCGGAGTAAAAGTGGACTTATGCTTTCCGCGGAGCAGAATCGCCACGCGGGAAGCGAGTCGTCCAAGGGTTTTACCCTTAGCGTCTATTAAATGCCACTTTCTTTGAATTTCCCCCTTTTTCGCCATATAGGTTCCCATGGAAAACCTCTTAAGCAGATTAAAAATATTATTATAAATTCTATATGTTCCATCGTCAATAAAAATTTGTCCGGAAAGACCCATCCTCATCCCCCCGCTCCGTGATGATTTGACTGGGAAAATCCGATAATTATCCATTTCCCTCTGGAAATGACAGAGGATATGCATCATAATCCTTATTGGGAGCATCTAAAAAAAATGAGCAATTTAATAGACCAAACAGAAAAAACAGTGTCCTTACGGATTCAAGGGATGACTTGCGCCTCTTGCGTGAGCAAGGTGGAAAAGACTTTGCGGAACCTTGTCGGCGTTGCCGAAGCCAATGTTAACTTGGCCACGGAAAGGGCTGCCATACTTTACCAGCCTGATCTCGTTGGCCGATCGGAGTTTCGCAAAGCCATCGAGGATCTGGGATACGAAGTTCGCGGTTTTGAGGAAGAGGGCCTGGCCGATCATGAAAAAGAGGCGCGAATGCGCGAGGTTCGCTCGCTAAAATGGAAATTTATTTTCGGCGCTGGGCTCACCGTGGCGATTTTCATCGGCAGCTTCCCGGAATGGTTTCCCTGGTGGCCAAAGCCTCTCACGAAACACCTTATTCTGTTCTTTTTGACCACACCAGTGCAATTTTGGGCTGGCTGGCAGTTTTACCGGGGCTTTTGGTCCGCCCTCAAGCATCGCACTTCCGACATGAACACGCTCATCGCGGTAGGAACTTCGGCTGCCTTTGGCTACAGCACTGTAGTTACTTTCTTTTCTGGTACCTTCAAGTCTTATGGGCTGGACCTGGGGGTCTATTATGATACAGCGGCAGTCATTATTACGCTCATCCTTTTGGGTAAACTCCTTGAAGCCATGGCCAAAGGGCAAACTTCTGAAGCGATTAAAAGGTTGATGGGCCTTAGGCCTAAAACCGCTCGGGTCATCCGGGGAGATGAAGAGATGGACATCCCGGTGGAAGAAGTACGGAAAGATGATCTGATCGTGGTTCGGCCAGGGGAAAAGATTCCGGTGGATGGAATCGTTCGCGAGGGTTACTCGGCTGTGGATGAATCCATGTTCACCGGGGAGAGTATTCCCGTTGAGAAGAAAGCTGGAGATGAAGTGATCGGGGGGACGATCAACAAAACTGGTTCTTTTAAATTTGAGGCCACAAAGGTAGGTAAGGAAACGGCCTTAGCCCAGATCATCAAGCTGGTAGAAGAAGCCCAGGGATCCAAGGCCCCGATTCAGAGATTGGCTGACCGGGTGGCCAGCATCTTCGTTCCCGCCGTAATCCTTATCTCCGTGGTTACTTTTGCTGTCTGGCTGATTTTTGGGCCTCAACCAGCCTTTACCTTTGCGCTTCTAAATTTTGTGGCTGTGCTGATCATCGCTTGCCCTTGCGCCCTGGGCTTGGCTACCCCAACGGCGATTATGGTGGGCACAGGACGTGGGGCAGAGAATGGCATCCTCATTAAAAGTGGAGAAAGCCTGGAGACAGTTCATCGGGTTAGAACGATCATCTTCGATAAGACTGGGACGCTTACTCAGGGGAAACCTGTAGTAACTGATGTAGTGGCGAGGGATGGTCCCAATGAAGAGGAAGTGCTCCTATGGGCCGCCTCGCTGGAGAAAGAATCGGAGCACCCCTTGGGGGAAGCTATCGTCAGTGCTGCCAAAGAAAAAAGTCTTCCGCTGCAAACCGTAGAGGCCTTTGAAGCCATCCCAGGGCATGGGGTCAAAGGGACGATCGATGGCCAGATATTACTCTTGGGGAATCTCAAGCTGATGGAAGAGAATAACGTAGAGCTGGATGGGCTTCGGGATGAGGCAGAGAACTTGGCCAGCGAAGGAAAGACGTCCATGATCTTGGCGCGCAGTGGCAGAGCCATGGGCATTGTGGCCGTGGCGGACACTCTCAAGCCCCATTCCCGCGAAGCTGTGGAGGCATTGCACCGCATGGGCCTAGAAGTGATTATGATCACTGGAGACAACGAACGGACAGCTAAAGCCGTCGCCTCTCAGATTGGGATCGACGGTGTCCTGGCTGAAGTGTTGCCCTGGGAGAAAAGCCAGCAAGTGAAGAAATTACAGGCAGAAGGAAAAGTCGTGGCCATGGTAGGAGATGGGATTAATGATGCGCCGGCTCTGGCCCAGGCTGACGTGGGCATTGCCATCGGCACGGGCACGGACATAGCCATGGAATCCTCGGATATTACCTTAATCACCGGAGACCTTCGAGCTGTAATTGGGGCCATGCAACTGAGCAGGAGGACGATCCGCACGATTAAACAAAACCTCTTCTGGGCTTTCATCTACAACATTATGGGAATCCCCATTGCGGCGGGAATCCTCTACCCCTTCTGGGGTATCCTTCTCAATCCTATGATCGCTGCTGCGGCCATGGCCTTGAGTTCTGTTTCCGTAGTCACCAACTCCCTCCGACTGAAACGCTTTCGCCCAAAAATTTAAAAACAGGGTCCAAGGGGTCCAGGGTTCAAGGGTTTAAGTTAAATACCGTTTTTCTCCTTTTCCCCGGTTCCGCGTGCTAAAGAAAGTAGAGTTTCCTTTTTTTAGCCCGTTTTTTTTAGCTGGCACTGACATTGTTTCAAAAGAGGGTCAAGGTTTCAAGGATGCCCTTTGGCACGCTGAACAATGAGTAAATCTCCACTCGCTCGGTACAGCTGAGTCGCGACCCCCGCCCTCCTATCATAAAATGCGCTTGACTTTGCGGCAAAGCAAGTGATAATCTGCTATTGCCTTCAAAAAGGGGAGAAATCCGTGCAGGAGGCTCGTTCCGTAACAACCAGTTCGGGTACGCCTGTACGCCATCCAAGCGATACCCCGGAGACTGTCCGGAAGCCGAAACTTCTGGACCGACTCCGCGAATCCCTGCGATCCCGCCATTACAGCCGTCGGAAGGAGCAGACGTATTGCCTGTGGATCAAAGGGTTCATATTCTCCCACAATAAGTGGCATCCAGCTGATATGGCGCAGGTCGGGATCAATGCCTTCCTCAATCACATGGCCGTCAAGAATCGGTTTAGTGCTTCTACCCAAACTCAGGCGCTGAGCGCTGCGTTAGGTCAGCAATAATGGAAGCGACCCCTGCTGAAAATAAAGAAAGAGTAATTAGGCTTATCGACTATCTGACGCGCCTTGCTTCCTTGCGCACGAAGATCGTCAGGGATTTAAATGAGTATGTGCAGGTGCTGTGGATCCACGAAATCCCCAGGGAGAAAGGGTGTTTCACCCAGGCATGGGAACCGACTGAGGAATATGATCAGGATATCTGGATCGAGATACAAACTTCTCCGGAACCGGAACTCCCAACTGTTCCAGAGACATGCACAGACTGGGCAAAGGCGGATACTATTCGAAGAACCAGTGATCTTCCCGAACTTCACACCACAATTACGAAACAAGTCAGGAACCCTGCATGGGAGGAAGGCTCTGAGCAGCCTCCGTTCATCGGCCAGACATTTCATTTGGGAAGGCTTCCCGAAGTCCAAAAGGCTTGGGACAAATATGTTGAAGAGAAATGGATGCCATGGGCGGAACATTATGAAAAATGGAAAAAAGTTCAACAGATTTATACGGCATTATTCGCCATTCGCCAGGAACAACTTCGACTCGGTGAGGAGTATGAACTGATATTGGCCATGGGGCTGTTGACTTGGCAAACGCCGAGCAACCAACGAGTTAAACGTCACCTTGTGGTTGCGAACGCTCTGCTCGACTTTGAAGCCCGATTGGGGAAGTTCACCGTCCGGCCCAATCCCGATGGGGCCAATCTCAGGCCGGAGCTGGATATGCTTGACATTGAGGAGCAACCGGCTCGGGCTGATGAATCTGCGAAAGCCAGCCTCAAGAACGCAGCGGACGATCCATGGAGTAAGGATTGTATCGAAGGCGTCCTCAAGGCTCTTGTCCACTCGATCCATCCAAATGGGCAGTATTATCCGCGTTTGCATACCGAGAAAGCACTTATCTCTAAAGAGCCAAGCGTAGAGTACTCTCCCGCACTAGTCCTAAGAAAGCGATCCGTAAAAGGTCTCACTGATGTCTTGATGCGTATCAAGGAACGAATCGAACTTGAAGGGGAAATCCCTCCCCAGTTCGGCGACCTTGCTGAAATCCCGAATAATGATGGCCAAGAGGGTGCAGAGGATCAGGATGATTTTAATACCCAAATTCATGGAGATATCTATTTTCCTAAACCATCCAACGAAGAACAGCGGAAGATCGTGGAGAAAATACAGGTTGCAAATGGCGTCTTAGTTCAAGGTCCACCTGGAACGGGTAAGTCGCACAGCATCGCCAATTTGATTTGCCATCTTCTTGCTACCGGCCAGCGCACATTAATAACTGCAAAGACCCCGCGTGCTCTACTAGTCCTCGAAAGATTGCTCCCAGAAGAATTGCGGCCACTTTGTATTAATCTTCTAGGAAGTGGGCTCGAGGAAAAACGCTCTTTGGAAGCCAGCGTTAATGCGATTTTACAGGAGAACGAGCAATGGAATGAAAGCCGCACACAAATCGAGATCAAGAAGCTCGAAGAGACCCTTAATCGCCAACGGGAAGAAAAGGCCGGAATACAGAATCGTCTCCGAGCAATTCGAGAGTCAGAAGCCCATGTTCAGACGCTCGGGGACGGTTCATATCGCGGCACGGCTGCTCAGAGTGCTCAGGCCGTTGCACGAGATGAAGCCAAGTACAGTTGGTTCGTTGACAAGGTTCCTTTTGACAAGAGTTATCCGCTTTCGGACGTGAACTTCGTTCAACTATTAAGGGGACTTCGGCGATTGACCCCGGAAAAAACGCATGAGCTAGGCCGGTCTTGGCCTGACTCGGTCCCGAACGTTCAGCGATTCAAGAATCTTGTTGATATGGAGCGGCAAGCTGATGAAAAGGTAATAACGACAGCTGCCGATCTAGATGCGAGGTTCCTTGAGCGTATTTCCGGTCCTCCGGTAAATGCGGTTCTCTCCATTCGTGAACACCTAGAAGCTATGGCGAATGAGATACGGCGACTCAAGTCCATGCCACACAGGTGGATTTGTGATGCCGTAGGAGACGTGTTGTCGGGTAAGAGCGCAATATGGCAAGAATTGCACAAAGTATCCGCAGAGATTGTCGAACGCATCGGCGATATTGTTGGAAGAGCCGATTCGGTAGAAGTTGCTATACCGGAAAACCAAGATCAAAGAAGAGTCCTAGAGGATGCCTTAGTGCTCAAAGAGCACCTGGCGAATGGGGGAAAAATGGGATGGGGGCCATTCCGGCCCAAGGCTGTCAAGCCCGTCATATACATCTTGAAGACTATCCGGGTCAACGGACGCCCATGCAATGACTTGGAACGCGTGACGGAACTGGTCGACGTACTGCGCGTGAAAATTGAGATGAAACGAGGATGGAACTTCTGGGGTTTGCGGTCTGAACGGACAAAAGGGCCTTACCGCTTGCAGTTCCAAGCATTCCAATCCCAGTTTGCGGCGCTCGGCGAAACAATCGCGCTCACTGAAAGAGTCAACCGATGCCGGAAAGTGTTAGCTAAGTGCGGCAACTTCCCGGAACCGGTATGGCATGACGAGTCATGTTTGGAAAAGATCGTCAGAACATGCTTACATGCTTTAGCTCGCGAGGAAGCGTTCCAGGCGAGAAGGGCCATTGAACAGTTAGAGTCTCCCGTGGCGACGCTGGCGGCCAATGCGAATGCGCACGTAGTGACCCAGCACCTCTTGCAGGCATTTAGAGCACGAAATGTCGACGAATATGCTGGCGCTTATGAAAAGATCATGACTTTGGACAACGAGAAGGAGGCGGCTCGTTGGGTTTCGGAAATCCTTGAGAAAGTGGGACGCGTCGCTCCTCAATTGACGAAAAATCTTGAGTTAAACAGAGCAAATGAGAATTGGGATGAGCGGCTTCGGCTTCTGCCAGAAACATGGCGCTGGGCTCAGGCACGGTCTTGGATGAACGACTATATAAACAAAGAAGATACTCCAAGTCTCGAAAGGCGGCAGCAACAACTCGAAGACGAGATAGGGAAAACGATTGCTCGCGTCGCATCCCTCCGGGCTTGGTCGTACTGTTTTCGCCGTATGAAGGAAGAACACCGGCGACACATGGAACTTTGGCGACAAGCCGTGAGCAAGATTACAAAAACCGGGAGAGGCAAATATGATTTTTGGCGTCGGAAGCAAGCCCAAAAGAGTTTGAATCAGTGTCGAGAAGCAGTCCCGGCTTGGGTCATGCCACTACATCGTGTTTGGGATACGGTTGATCCCGCTCCGGGAATGTTCGACGTCATCGTGGTGGACGAAGCGTCCCAATGCGGACTGGAGGCTCTTCCGCTTTTTTATCTCGGAAAGAAGATTTTGATTGTCGGTGACGACAAACAAATCAGCCCAGAGGCAGTAGGTATCGAGCTAGGACCCGTTTATCATCGATTAATGGAAGAATATCTTTACGACTTCCACTTCAAGGCGTCATTCGATGTGAACTCAAGTTTGTTCGATCAAGGCAAGCTCCGGTACGGCACGCGCCGCATCGCACTCCGTGAACATTTTCGTTGTATGCCGGAGATTATTCAATTCAGTAACAATCTATGCTATTCCGATAGGCCTCTGATACCCCTTCGACAATACGGACAAGATCGTCTTAATCCTCTTGTTCATGTCTACATTAAGGAAGGCTATCGCGAAGGCTATGCCAGCCGTGTTATAAACAGACCGGAAGCGAAAGCAATTGTCAGCAAAGTGGTGGAACTTTGTCGTGACCAGAAATATAAGGGCAAAACCATGGGGGTTGTTGTCCTCCAGGGAGATGCTCAGGCTGGGTTGATTGAGGAGCAACTGCTTGACCGGTTGGGCGCGGAAGAAATGGAGCAACGCCGACTTATTTGCGGAAATCCGTACAGTTTTCAGGGTGATGAAAGGGATATCATGTTTCTTTCCATGGTCGCAGCCCCAAATGAAAGGATTGGGGCTTTGGCGATGAGCGCCGACGAACGGCGGTTCGATGTCGCCGCCAGCCGTGCACGTGACCAGATGTGGCTATTCCACTCCGTCACTCGTGACGAATTGGGTAATTCTTGTCTTCGCCGTGTTTTGCTTGAATTCTTCGAGGAGACTAAGCCCTGTGAGATTGCAGGCATAAACATTCAAGAACTCGCTCGTAAAGCCGAGCAAGCCAATCGTTCCATTGAAAAACCGCCTCAGCCCTTCGATAGCTGGTTTGAGGTTGATGTGGCGATGGAGATTGCGGGTAAGAACTATCGCGTAGTTCCCCAATTCGACGTAGCAGGAAAGCGTATTGATCTTGTAGTCGAGGGAGGTCATGCCCGTCTTGCCGTAGAATGCGATGGAGACGAGTTCCACCCGCCGGAGCAGTATGAGCAAGATGATCAGCGACAAAGGATACTGGAGCGTTGTGGTTGGGTTTTCTACCGGGTCAGGGCTTCAGGGTTTTACGCTGATAGAAAAGGAGCCTTGAAGGGCCTATGGAGGATGTTGGAGGAACGGGGAATTACCCCGCAAAGAGGTGAATCATCGGTTTTTGATGAACAGCCGCCGAACGCCGGTCAGCAGGAATCGTATAGGGGCATATCATATTCGAATGTGGAATCTGAAGAGGCAGGACACGACATATCGACTGATGAAGGAAGAGTTGAGGTCGGAGACACGGTGCTTTATGTGGATGTGGAAAGTTCCGATAACGAAAGGCAGGCATTGATAACTCGGGAGCGCTCGAGTCCTGAATGGGGGACGATAAGTGTCAATACACCCATTGCACAGGCCCTTTTGGGGGCACGAGTAGGAGAACTGGTTGAAGCTAAGCTCCCGAAGGGGAGTGTGCGCCTTCGCATAAAACAAATAAAAAAGGGGGCATCCTGAGCGAACCAGTCCAAGTAGAGCGGAATGACGTGACAAGGCGCTCAGTCATAGCGGCTTGGAGCAGATTTTAGCGGTGGGGTATTGGGGCATGTAAATCCTATTGGGACAATGGGGCTGTGGCGGAAAGTTATAGGGGCGAATGGATCTTACGTGTTACGGAATCCTAGAAGTGCTTACGGGGCTGATTTGGGGCTTGGAAAGGGGATTTAAGGCAAGAAAATACCTTCTATCGGGACATATCTGTTTGAAAGTCAAAGAGTTGGCCTCGTCCGACGCGGAAGAGGCAACTCATATAAGAATTTCAGGACAGCTTCGGACCATGGGGGTAATGGAGCTAGATGGCCATGCGGTGGAAGATCCCAATAGGAAATTCGTTGTCTGGGTTAACAAGAGAGCCAAACTGAAGTGATATACACTGCTAAATCTCCGCCAAGGCAGTAATGTATCGTTGTCATCTAGAGTAAATTCATCCTGGGGGAACAGCTAGTCAAACAATGGTTTCTGCAAAAAATGTAATCGCACGTAAAGGATTATTTGTTAACAATCAATAACAGTTTGGCGAAACTCTCTAAACCTCGGGCAACGGTATTCTATTTTGTCTAAATCAGATTCTTTTGCAATTTCTCGCGCCACACCATCTGTATAGGCAACACGTGCCTCCCCTAGAATTTTGTGTAACGTTTGCTTTGGTTGAGGAATAGATTCAAGCGATTCATTTACCCGAGGTACAGGCTTTCCTGAGCGATCTACTGTAACCCTGGAGATTGCTTCCTCATCTGCAAGAAGCCATGCTTCAAGCTCCTGAGCAATGATGATGAATTTCACTTTAAAGGGATAGTTTCGTTTTTCAATTTTACCTCTCATTATCTCCTTTATTTTCTCGGGATCTTCACCATGCGCATCGCGGATCACAATAGCCTTGTCGACATGCGATCCCTTCTTTTCGTAGCGAAATGATTCAAGATAGGCTGGGAACCTCGTGATCAACTTATCCTTACCACCACATTTGCGTGGAATTATTTCTACTTCCATTGAAAAACATTTTTTAATTATTTCTGTAAGCGCTACTTCATCGTATTGACCTTCAATCACTATCCCGTATGTACCCATGCATTATCCCCCAAGTGCACCTGAATACCAAAGTTCTCCAAGACCAAGTTCTTTGCGTTCCAAAAGCTCTTTAAGATGTGCTTTTGAGGAAGGCCGTGTGGACTTCGTAGCACCATTGCTTTTCTCAAACACAATAAGGTCATCAAAATTTACCTTATCAACTAAATACGGCGAATGTGTAGTTACAATGATTTGTGCCGCTTCTGGGCCCAATTCCTTTTGCCTTTGATTTACTACTTCAACCAGGATTTCTAATAATCTTGGATGTAAATGATTTTCTAATTCTTCAACACAAAACACTGGTGCTTCAAAGGGAGCCGGCGCAAAAATTAGGGATAACCATGCCAAAAATAGAATTTCGCCGTCTGACATATGCCAAATAGTAACTGGACGTTCAAGATTCTGCTCCTTAGTAATTAAATATGTTGTCGCAAATTGAGTTGGTGGAGTTAGGATTTCTTCCAATCCTGGCAAGCTGTCTTTTGCTGCTTGTTTTATCAAGCGAAATTCCTCAGGATACCCAGTTTGCAAGGTCATAAACCATGCTGAAAAATTATCACCATTTTCTGCGAGATATTGTTGAGCAACAGCAGCATATGCCTGTTTCATTATTGCTGGCGATAGGTGATAGTAACGCCAGTTGGAGATATAGCCTTTAACGTCCATCCCTTCCCAACCTGGCACTGAAAATTCTAATGCAGATCGACTCGGGTTGTCATTAGTAAACGCAATTCGTCCATCTGTGTGGCAGATTTTACCTTGACAATTTCTAAGGT
>JACRCA010000326.1 GCA_016234425.1 Deltaproteobacteria bacterium
CCAAGAATGAATACGGCCTGGTCCTCCGCCAGTAATAACCGTTCCTGATTATCAAAGAGCTTAAGCGGCCTGCCCCCCAGCTTCTACTCCCCTATCAAAACCTTCCAACCCTGGTAAAGATGGGTTGGTTAGACGCTTACAAATCAATTAGTTAGCGTGGCCCGACCCCCGGTGCAGAACTTGGCCCCTTCCGGATTTTGAAAACCGCAGTTCGGGCATATCATATCGAGTTCTCCATTAGGAAGGAAAGAACGAGCTCTCGGAAAGAATCTCCCGGGACTTTAAAGATAAAAAAGCCTCCCTGGGGGCTTGGTCTCCCTGGAGTCTTCCTGCCGGGATTTATTGAACCTCCCCTTCATCCCCCATTTCAAAAATGAAGAAGGACTTTGTCGGAAGTGCATGGCACTCAATTCAGCCCGGCTTTGCGCAACACCCCAATATATCTATCTGTTGCCGATTGATCCTTAAAAGGAAGTGCCTTGGCATAGGTATCTAATGCGAACTTGGGATTTATCCTGAGGACTTCGGCCGCTTCGGCTCTGGCCTCCTTCTCTCGGCCCAAGGCAATGTAGGTAGCGGCCAGACCAAGATGGGCGATAATATTATTAGGCGCACGCTGGAGTGCCTTCTTGTAGGCCGAAACAGCCTCCTCAAAACGCCCTGTACTACTAAGGGCGCTGCCAAAAAAACTAAAGGTTTCGTGTTTACAGAAAGGGTTGAGCCGTATGGCTTTTTGGAGCAAAGGAATGGCTTCTTCCGGGCGTCCGGCGTAGACCAGACTCATGGCTAAGAACTGATTGGCCCACGACCCGTTGGGATCGAGGGCCACGGCTCGTTCCCCCTCAGCAATCGCCTTGTCATGCTCCCTTATGGTGGTATAAATAAAACCCAACAAACTGTGACCCATAGACAAGGAATCATCCATAGCCTGAACTTTTTGGGCCAGTTCCATAGCTTTCACAATAGACTCCCGGGGAGACTTTGTGAGGCCATAAAATAAATCCACCGCGTTGATCCAGCCGAGGGCTAAATAACCCATGGGGTTCTCCGGACACATCGTAATAATCTCCTCTGCCATCCTGCGGGCCTCGTTGTAACCCTCGATAGTGCCCAGGTTCCAGTAATTCAACGCCTCCATGTGCTTCACGTAACAATCGAGACCTTGCTTCCCTCTAAAATATTTCTCCCATCCGAAGGCTTGATCCCCTTCCGTCAACTTCACTCGCAGGGCCGCCGCAATCTTTACGGTGATCTGATCTTGCAGGGCAAAGATGTCCTTCAGGTCACGATCGTAGCGCTCGGCCCAGAGGTGATGTCCGGTTAGGGCATCGATCAATTGAGCAGTAATCCGAACGCGGTCGCCGGACTTCTGAACACTCCCCTCCAATACATACCGAACCCCAAGCTCCTCGCTCACCTGTTTAACCTTCACCGGTTTTCCCTTGTAGGTGAAGGTCGAATTGCGGGCGATCACAAACAACCCGGCTGACTTGGAAAGGGCGGTGATGATGGATTCCGTGACCCCGTCGCTGAAAAACTCCTGTTTTGGGTCCCCGCTCAGGTTGTCAAAGGGTAACACAGCGATAGAGGGTTGGTCGGGCAGGGGAAAGGCCATCTTTTTTTTGGAGGCAACTTCCATCTTGGGGGAAGAGGGACGAAAGGCAAACTGATAGAGGACTACAGCCCCGGCGATCGCCACCAAGGCTATTCCAGCCAGAACGGCTCGGAATAACCGGATCCTTCCGGGTTTTTTCTCAACAATCACCTGAGAGGTGGCCCCCTCCGGCTCTATCCGTGCCCGGTAGACCTTCACCGGCTTGGCAATGTTCTTCACCGCGTGCTCCCCCAGGTAGTCGTAACGGAGGGGTATCTTGTTCTCGATCTGTTGGTAGGCGCTCTCGGAGATGCAGATCCCGCCCGCCTCGGCCAGACCTTCCAGCCGAGCCGCAATGTTCACCCCATCCCCGTAGATCGAATCTCCTTCCTCGATCACGTCCCCCAGGTTGATGCCGATGCGGAAGTCCATCTTACGAGTTTCCGGCAGCAGGGCATTCTTGGCCCGCAGCACCTGCTGGATTTCCACCGCGCACTCCACCGCATCCACCACGCTGGCGAACTCGGCCAGCACGTTGTCTCCCGGTGAACCCACCACCCGACCCCGGTGCTCCCCCACCAGGTTCCCAATCAGCCCCTTGTAGGAGTTCAGAGTCCGCAGCGTCCACTCCTCATCCTCGCCCATAAGGCGGCTGTAGCCTTTGACATCCGCACTCAGAATGGCGGTGAGCTTCCGTTTAAAATTTTCCGGGGCCATAGGGTCTTCTCCTTCTATTGACGAATAAAGCCTCCAAAAGGGTTTGATCCCCTTGGAGGCTTCTTGGTGGTATCTTCCGATACTCCCACTTCATTTCCCTGTCCAATCAGGTTGGGTTAAGTTGGGATGATTATTCTTTAATTATGGATAAGATTTGATTGCATAGGAGCATCTTTGAGGGAAAATATCAATCAGAATTTTTAATATTAATCATTCCTTTATCTACAAATAACAGTATTGCGGGGTCAAAGCGTTTTGATAAATCGATCAGCTTCTTTTTTGCTGATGATTCTCAGGATAACGATTTTCGTGTGCTGAATTTCAAAGAAAACCCTAAACTTCTTGTCTATAAGTGTACGCGAGACATACCGCAGGGGATTCTCGATGCCGAACAAATCGCTGCTCTCGAGAGAGAACTGTCTGGCCTAAGAAAACGTAGCCTTGTTTTCGAGTATGACAGTAACGAACGGCTACAGATACTCCTTCTCGGACATCTGACGGGTGTCGCCAATACTCTATCTGCGACTTGTGTGCTTCCCCGCTCGGAGGAAGAAGCGCGGAGAATGAAAATAAAAAACGTTTCAGATATTCGTATCAAGGCCACGTGGGGCATCCCAGCTGGGGTAGGCCTAGATGTTCAGAGCCTGCTCTGTATAGCAGTACAGAATCATTCTGATCGACCTTTCCACTACGATGCATTGGTTCTCGAGTTGGACGACGGGAAGACTATGGTCCCAATATCGGACGCATTCCACCGGCCACTTCCCGGAATCTCCGTTGTGGATTCTGGAGCTAGCCTCAGTCTTTACTTAGACTTTTCCGATCTGATTAAGGCAGCAGCGGATGCAGGTTCGGCCATCAAATCTGTACTCGTCAGGGATCAGATTGGCCGCGAATTCAGATCCTCCGAGGGGGAACTGGAGATTGCCCTCGCAAATTTTATGAAATGGGAGAAATGGGAAATGGGGAAATGGGGTCGGGCCACGGGAAGTAATTGAATTGTGGCTTATTATTGATAAACTTGCCCTTTAAAATAGGCCTATGTCGAGCTTTTTGGGGGCAAAAAGAGGGTTTTCTACTATAAAGCTTTTTTCGAGGCCAAAAACAGCAATATAGCTTTCGAAAATGCCTATCTCTGGGACACTAATGTTTAATAATCAATTAGTTAGCATGGCCCGACCCCCGGTGGGTCCCCCGGTGGGTCCATATTGTTAGCCCCCGAGCAGAAGTTATTTAACCCGGGTAATATTGATGTTGACAACATTATTTTACCCGGATATAATTCGCCCACTCAAAATTCAACAGGAGGACATGGAGAGATGGGTGAACAAAATCCAAAAAGATGCACCGCATTCAAAGGCAACCAGCGTGTTGCTTCAGGGAACCTTTTGAAGGTCGCCAGAAAAGTGAAAGAGATCATTGATCAAGATGAACAGGCTTCTATCCTCATTTTTGACGAGGTCACCAGCGAACTTGTCGAGGTGGATTTTCGTGGCACGATGGAAGATGTCCTGGAGAGGTTGGAAAAACCACCAGCCGGGATGGAGTTAGCCAACGCCTCATCAGATATAGACCCACGTTCACAGCGCGGGCCAGGTCGTCCCAAGCTCGGTGTTGTTCCCCGGGAAGTCACATTGCTGCCGCGGCATTGGGACTGGCTTAATAGTCAACCGGGAGGCGCCTCTGTAGCTCTTCGCAAGCTTGTTGAGGAGGCGAGACGGGTGAATAGCGGCAAGGACAAGGTGCGGCATTCGCAGGAGGTGGCATACAGGTTCATGTCCGCCATGGCCGGTAATTTCCCGGGATTCGAGGAGGCGACGAGGGCTTTGTTTGCAGGCGATTCCGAACGGTTCAACAGTTTGGTGGCTCCATGGGCTATCGATATCCGGGACCATGCTCGAAAGCTTGCAGAGGCTGCATTTCAAAATTGAGTATGATGAAGTGCCAAATCACTCATGTTCAGAGCTTTTTAGGCCACTCAAAGTGGCAAGGTCACCGGCTAACCTGTCGTTGGACGAAGCCGCTACGCGGCGGAAAAAATTCTCGAAATGGTATATAACTCCCATCGTTGCCCGTTTCCGGGCCCCATCAAAACAAAGGGAGGCATACCATGAATCAAGCCGAAACGAACCGATTTAATGAACTTTATC
>JACRCA010000036.1 GCA_016234425.1 Deltaproteobacteria bacterium
ATCCATGGCCCCGGAGCGACGTCCCGCAATCACGGGTGAGCGGAGGGGCTGTGGAGAACTTCCCACCATTTTCATGCTTTTGTATTTTCGCTGCCCCGCAGGGGCCACTTTTCCCGCGCAGAGTCGCGGAAAAAGCCTAGACCCTTACAACCCAATATTCCAGTATTCCATCTTTCCCTTCAGAAAATATCGGCCGAGAAGAGGTAGATTTCTGTATCCTTCTCCTTCCAGGCATGTCGCGGCAGGCCAGCTTTACGGCAGGTTTCTTCTAAGAAAGTCATCCGGTCCCAATGGTATTCCGTGGCTACTTGGGGGAGAAGAAGGCCAGAAAAAAAGCCCTTTTTGATGTAGAGCCCATGCTTGCCCACTTCAATTTCCTTCACGTCCTTAACCCGCTGCAGGGGAGTCAGAACCGAGATCTCCAGTTCCAGGTCTTTCAGTTCATTCTCCGTCAGAGAGTCGAATCGGGGGTCATTAAACGCTGCTGCCATAGCCATTTCTTCAACGGTTTGATGGAGAGGTTTGGTCGGCTGAATCTGGCCGATGCACCCCCGGAGCTGGCCATGCTTGTGCAAGGAGACGAAAGCTCCCCGTTTCTCTTTCAGATGGTCGGTGAGCGTTTCGATCCTCGGTGGTTTCTGTCCTTTCAGCCGTCCTTCGATGGAGGACTGGGCGATCTGCCGGAGATTTTTTTTCTCTTCTTCGGTCAACCCCAGGCTGATTGCAGGCTTTTTCCGGTCCCCCTCTTTTTCCGGGAGCGGCAGATTTCGGTAGAAGACCGCAGCCGCATACCCCACCACACCCGAGCGGTCTCCAGTCACATCCCCGGAGTTCATATATTTTAAAACCTGGGCACGATTGGCCCCCATTTCTTTGGCCGCAACCATCACGGCCATCACTGGACCCCCCCCACAGGCTTCCCCTTTTCCGGAATCTAAATCACGGCTTAGCTTTTGGGGATCAAAATTCCGAATGCCGTCCAGGACGATATTATCCAGTTTCACGGCTTGATCGTAGGGATGAAAATGAGAGAGATCTGTGCTGGCCACGAGCAAAACCTTTTTCCCTTTGACTGCCTTGTCAATGGCCTGGCCGATGATCTCGCAGGTGCGGGAGCTCTGATCTCCGATTACGACAGGGACGAGATGGAATTTCCCGAGGGTTTCCTGCAGGAAGGGAAGCTTGACCTCCAGGGAGTGTTCCTGAGCGTGGGCCTGAGCTACGAACCGAATGAGATCACTGTCTTCCATGAGCTTCCGGCAAAGTACTTTCTCCACCGGGATAACTCCTAAGGGGGTTTCATATCCACCCCGGTCATACACCGAAGCACCCTGGAAATAAGCTCGGTGGCTGGGGGCAACGACTACCACGGCGTCAAACTTCAGCCCTTCTATAAGCTTGAAGGCATACGCCGCAACCTGCCCCGAATACATGTAACCGGCGTGTGGCGAAACCAGAGCGATAATCTCGCCGGTCACTTCCTCCTTGGGGGCGCGGGAAAGGAAATCTCGCACCTGCCGGGAAAGGGTTTGGGCATCTCCAGGATAAAAAGACCCGGCCACTGCTGGTCTTCTCACCTCTTCTCTCATCGCTTTCCCCTCCTCTTTGGCTCTGGTCCCTTCTTGACAGTTGGCGGAGATCAAAAGGAATGCGCTTCCGGCTGTTGCCAGCAGAAGCGCAGAAGATATCTTCTTGAGTGAACGAAAAGCCACGCTCATGGCATGGTTTTATGGCTCTGGCTCTTAATTGACGGGGGAAAGGCAGTGCCCCCCGAAAGGATGATTTTCAAGCCTTCCTCGACTGTAAAGCTGGTGAAGATCACTTCTTCGGCCCTGAAGAGGGCGACCTGCCCGAGGTACAGATTGTTCGTGGGAAGATAAACCGAAAAAAAATGACCATTATCGGGAGCCCGATCCAGGTGAACTTCATTGGTCAAAAAGCCCAAAGAAAAAATCCCCTTCTGAGGATATTCGACCAGAACAACTTTTTTAAAAGAAGAACTACTGCTGGAGGAGAAAGCCTCCACGAGCTGTTTGACGGTAGGGTAGATAGTTCGCACCAGGGGAATGCGGATCAATAAGTCTTGGACGAACTTCAACAGGCGGGATCCAAAGACGTTGGTCGCTAACAGGCCCACCAGAAAGATGAACACGATTTCGGTCAGGAACCCCAAGCCGGGAATTTTCTTGCCCAAAATCTCGTAGAAGGCTGGACTTAAGAATCCATCAAGAAAACGGAACAACCAGATCAAGGCCAGGCCTGTGATCACAATGGGCACCACCACTACCAACCCGGCCAAAAAGGTTCTCTTGATCGGCCCCTTGATTCGCTCCATGGCGTCCCGAACCTGATGAGACCTAAAGCAATCAGTGGCAGGTACTACAATGATGGCTGGAGCAGCCGCTGCATCCCCCCGCATTTGAAGCGGCCACAAACTTGCTCCCGCTCTTGAAGCTAAAGGTCGAGACTTTCTTGCTCACCTTGCGGCTTGCGCAGTGGGGACATCTAACCTTGGTTTTTGTATTGAAAACGATCTGTTCGAAATCGTCCTGACATCTATGGCAGTGGTATTCAAAGATGGGCATCAATAAACTCCCTTTTTATAAATTATAGCAAAAAAAGAGCACGAAAAGCAACGACTTTCCGAGATTGCGGATTTCGGATTGCGGATTAAAAAAAACAAAATTCCCCAACGGAAATTAATAAAAAATTTTTATGCTTTCTCGATCTGGATCTTAGCACCTTCAGGGACTTTTTTGAATACCTTGGCGTCTCCAGAGACCCGCCCAATGAGGTTGACCGCGCTGGCGGGGCGCACTTCGTTGCCCCGGCTCATGGGCGTGGGGCCAAAAAAGATGCAGAAGGCATGCCCCGTAGGCCAATACCCAAGGTCGCCTACTTCCACCAGCTCCTGAGCGGTTTTTTCCAAGGGGGCTTTCACGGGAATGTCGAAGTAGATTTCATCACCCCAGGTATTTGCCCTGGCCTCTATGGGCAGGGCTTCCCATATTTTTTTCGCCGTTGGCGAATCATTCAGAACCGCCTCGGCTTCTACGTTTCCAGCTTTGATGTTAATTTTCTTCTCCATCTTTCCCCCTAGAAATAGGTTGAAGGTTAGACGTTATAGGCTATAGGCTAAAACTGAATGGTAGCGGAGCTTCAGCGAAGCTCACGCGTAGCTATGTAGCCCGGAAAGGACATAATTCACTCCGAAGTAAGTAAAGATCACTGCTATGAAACCGACAATGGAGAGGATGGCAGTTCGCTTCCCCCGCCATTCGCGAGTAAACCGGGCGTGGAAGAAGATGGCGTAAACGAACCAGGTGATCAAAGACCAGGTTTCCTTCGGGTCCCAGCTCCAGTAAGATCCCCAGGCGTAATTGGCCCAGGCCGCTCCAGTAACGACACCGATGGTCAGAAGGGGGAAGCCGACGACAATGGTTTTATAGACCAGAGCATCCAAAGAATCCAGGGAAGGGAACAGGGCCCAAACTCCAGATTCTTTCTCTCCTTTTTCTTTCTGGCGTAGCTTCATCAGGTACATGATGCTCACCCCGCAAGAAAGGGCAAAGGAGGCGTAACTCAAGAAGCAGGTGATAACATGAGCATGGAGCCAGTTGCTCTGCAGTGCCGGAATCAGGGGGTCAATTCGGTCAGATACGCCGGGGGCCAAGGAAGCATAGGCAATGAAGAGAAAGGCGAAGGGGATGGCAAAGGGGCCGATGACTCTCGATTTCAGCCTCCATTCCCAAAGAAGGTAGAGCAAGGCAATGCACCATGAGAAGAAGACCAGAGATTCATACATGTTCGATAAGGGGGCATGGCCGATGCCCAGTTGGTAGGATTCTACCCAGCGCAAAAGGATGGCCGCAGTGTGAATCAGGAGGGTAAGCCAGGCTATCCCGGTAGCTATCTTACCCAGCCGGGCGGACCGGAAGGCCAGATAATTGAAATAAAGTACTGTGCAAAACAGGTAGAGGAAGGTTACGCTGCTGATCATTTTGGTGCTGATCATTCTTGGCTCCCGCTTTCTGTGGTTGGCTTCCGGGCTTTCCCGGAGTTGCCTTTCAAGGCCTGTTCGATTTTTTCGAACTCCTTCTCGAAGCCGAGGCGGTCTCGATGGCTGGACCCGGCTATTTCCACCAGAGTTCCCGCTCCCTTTTCCGTGAGCTTCACCCATACCCGACCGTGAGACATGAAAAAAGCCATGTAGAAGCCAGCCATCATCAGGAAGCATCCGACCCAGACGACCCAGACGCCCGGATCTTTGGTCACCTGAAGGCCAGAATAATACCTGGGCTCGAATTCCTTAATCGTGAATTGGTAACGACCTGGGCGTTTCTGGTCTATTTCCGGATGGTGCTGGAAGACCCAGAAATTTTCATGAGGACGGCTGGGCTCGAAAAAAATCACCTGCAAGGCCGGGCCCATTCCCTGAAAGTTAGGAATAAACTCGGCCAGGAGGAAAGAGCTGGAAGTCCCGGGGATCTCTGTTCGGCTGCCCATCTGGGCGGATACGATTACTTCCTTTGATGACTGTCGATCTTTGATGGCCAGTATGGCTTTCTCTATGCCAGCAATGCCATAGCTCGACTGGTAGAAGGTGATCCCCTTATACGTCAAGGGGTGGTTGACCCGGATGGGCTCAGTAAGGACTTGGCGTTCTCCTTCCAGGATGGTCAGCGTGCTCTTGAACTCTTTGGGGGCCCCTGAGAAGTAGAAGGATACGCTGAACTTCTCCAGTTTCACGCTGAAACCCAGAGGCTGAATTTGTCCTTCGCTCCGCAGAATTACCCTGTCCGCTGCCTGCCCCTCAACGATGTTCACATTCCCGCGAAATCCAAAGAAGGATCCGATCAAGGCTCCGGCCAGGATGACGAGTATGCTCAGATGGATAAAATAGATTCCCAGACGAGAGAGCTTTCCCTTTTCCGCGAAAAGATGGTAAGCCCGAGGCTCTTCCAATACCTGGGGTTTGCTAAAGAGCCGGGAAAGCGCCTCCCGGTATTGGGGGAGGCCTTCCGCAGGAAGACCTTTTTGAGAGAATTTTTTGTTCAGGGGCATGGCTTTCCACTGATCCTCTTCCAAGCGCACCCCGGGATAAAAAAACCTCAAAGTAATCCGGAGGCGTTTCAGAGAACAGGCCACCAGGTTTAGGCTGAGGAGAGCCAGGAGGAAGACAAACCAGCCCGCGTGGTACATGTCCAGGAAGCCGAGAATCTTTAAAATCCTGTAAGTGGAGAGTTTATAAGCCCGGAGGTATTCTTCTGGCGAGGCATTCTGGGGAATGACTGTACCGAAGATCGAGGCCACTGCCACAATAATCAGCAGGGCGATGGTCAAGCGCAGCGAGGAGAGTGAATCCCAGAGAGAGGAGAATAAACCTTTCTCTTCTTTTTCGGCTTCTTTTTTTGACAACGAGCACCTCAGAACAAGCCTGGCGTTGAGCTTTTTACCCAACGCCAGTCAGAGTCTACATATTTGAAAAGATGATTACTTCTTGTGGCACTTGGCGCAATCTGCCTGAGCCACGGCACTGAAGGCTTTTTTGCCATCGTGGCAGGCCCCGCAGAACTTACCCTGGGCAAAAGAATCCTGGGTCATTTTGCTTTCACCCTTTTTCATCTTGAAAATTTTGGTATGGCAGTCCGTGCACTTGGCTTTCTGCTGGGTAACATGGGTTTCATGGTTGAAAACTACTGGATCTGTGCTTCCCTTCGCTTGGTATTTAATTTCACCCCCACCCACTTTCTTCTGCTGCCCATAGGCTGCGCCCAGGCCGATAAGACATATAATGCCAATGCAGATGAATAAGGCCCTCCAGAATTTTTTATCCAATCTCTTACCCCCCTTCTTTCTGGCGATCAGGCTTTGGCCACTTATTCCCCAAACGAATCCTTCTATCAGTCTATCTTCCTGGGAAAATACCCGTCAAGGAAAAAATTTCTTATCCTTCTTAGAGGAAGGGGGTTAATTCCAGGCGGGAAATGGCCCCCTGGCGAATGATCTTCGGCGAGGCACCGGAGACATCTACCACCGTGCTTGCCAACTTCCCCTTTGTTTTTCCTCCATCCAGGATGGCCTCCAGGTCTTGCGCCATGGCCTGAAATACTTCCGAAGGGGATGAGGCACTGGGATGTCCGTAGCGGTTGGCGATGGTGGCAGTAATGGCCCGGCCCACGGCCTGGACCAGAGCTTGGGCAATTGGGTGGCTGGAGATTCTGATCCCTACTTTTCCTGTATTCGCCGTAAGGAGTCTGGGCAGGTGTCTGGAAGCTTCGAAGACCAGAGTGAGGGGTCCAGGCCAAAACCTTTTCATCAAACCTTCGGCCCTGGGAGAGATTTTTTCCACCAATCCAGGAAGCCAGGTTCGGTCAGCTATCAAGAGAGGCAGGGCTTTCTTCTCCTCCCTCCCTTTGACCTGGAAGATTTTTTTCAGGGCCTTTTTGTTCAAGGCATCCGCGCCCAGGCCATAGAAAGTCTCCGTGGGGAAAGCCACCACCCTCCCATCAAGGATCATTTGGCCTGCTTGGGAAATCCCTCGAGAGTCAGACTGGAGAATGACGCAATTCATGGCCTATGAGGGTCCTATGGTTCGAGGGTTCATGGGGTCTTTTTCTGTTCTTTCTCAATGGCTTCTTGGCGAAGCATCCTTCTTAAAATTTTTCTGGAAGAAGATTTGGGCAAACCTTGCCGAAACTCCACCTGGGTAGGGACTTTATATTTGGCCAGGTTCTTTCTGCAGAAGTCGAGGATTTCCTCTTCCGTGGCCGATTGGCCTGGTTTGAGTACTACAAATGCCTTTACCGTCTCGCCTCGATAAGGGTCCGGAATTCCTACGGCTACAGCCTCGGCCACCTTGGGATGTTCCGCCAGCACCTGGTCGATGTCCTTGGGGTAAATATTGAATCCCCCGGCAATGATCATATCTTTCTTGATGTCGAGGATGTAGAAGTAACCTTCCTCATCCATGCGGGCGATGTCCCCCGTGTATAGCCAGCCAGCGCGGATGGTCTTGGCTGTTTCCTCAGGCATCTTCCAATATCCCTTCATCACCTGCGGCCCTTTGAGGCATAGCTCACCTACTTCTCCTGGTTTCAAGACTTGCTGGCCAGTCTCCAGATCCACAATTCTGGCCAGGGTGTCCGGATACGGGAGACCTACGCTTCCCAGCTTCCGTTTTCCAAAAATGGGATTACAATGAGTAGCCGGAGATGCCTCAGCCAGGCCATACCCCTCCGTGATCCGTGCTCCCGTAAGCTTTTCAAAATCCTCCAAGATTTCCACCGATAGGGGAGCTCCACCGCTGTAGCACACGCGCAGGCAAGAAATGTTGTAGCGCTCTGCTTCCCGCTCCTGGGAAAGGGCTACGAAAATCGTGGGTACTCCAGGGAAGAAAGTCGGGCGGTACCGCTTGATCGCTTCCAGTGTGCTCTGGACTTCGAACCGTGGCAGGATGATCATAGTCGAAGCCAGGTAGATAGGCATATTCATGGCTACGGCCATGCCGTATACATGAAAGAAAGGAAGGACAGAGAGGAAAACCTCCTTGCCCTTGCGGGCCCGGACAACCCAGCTGGCTATTTGCAGCGTATTGGCCACCAAGTTGGCATGGGTTAGGACGACCCCTTTGATATCCTCGCTGATGGCGCCGGTGTATTGCAGAAGTGCTTCATCCTCCGGATGCAATTCGACCTGAGGCGCTTTTTTGTGAGCGTGTTTGCTTATCAAAGATTCTAAAGAATAGATCCCTCTTGATTCATCCAGAGGGATCGAGAGCTTCTTCTCTCCAGAAAGCCTCTTACTTCCACTCCATTCTCGCAGGCAGGCGACCAGGATGTTTTTCAGCGGGCTGCTGGCAGCGATGGAAGCGATGCGGCTGAAAAGTGGTTCGGCCACGATGATGGTTCGGGCTTCGGCGTGTTTTAAGAAATGGAGGAGTTCTCGCTCCACAGAGAGAGGATTGAGGTTGACCACCAAAGCCCCTGCTTTCAGGATTCCATAATAACCGATGACATAAGGGGGACTGTTGGGAAGGAGCAGGGCCACCCGTTCTCCCTTCTTGATCCCCAGGGCCATAAGCGCATTTGTCAGAGCATTGACTTTTTCCTGCAACTCGCCGTAAGAAACTTTCCGGCGGGCGAAGACGATGGCCACATTTTTGGGGAAGGAACCGCTGGCTTCTTGCAAGAAATCTGTTAAAGGAACACGGGGGTAGACTAAGGAGGGGGGAACTCCATCTTCGTAGTTCTTTAGCCAGGGCGTTTCAACCAATTCGCGCTTTTTATTTTTCACCGCAGAGCACATAGAGAACTCAGTGCTCTCAGAGTTCTCTGTGGTGGATAATTAGCTTTTCCTTTCAACTTTTTTCGCCTGCTCTTCCACCTTTTTGGCCAGGGAAGCTTTATAATTCAGTAAGGATTTTTTCAATTCCCCATGCTTCCCGGAAAGAATCTGGACGGCCAGTAGGCCCGCATTTCTCGCCCCGGCGTTGCCGATGGCCACAGTGGCCACAGGCACACCAGCAGACATCTGGGCAATGGAGAGCAGGGAGTCAAGTCCCATCAAGGGAGATTCGAGAGGCACCCCGATGACCGGCAGAATAGTATGAGCTGCCATCACTCCAGCTAAATGGGCTGCCCCCCCGGCTCCGGCTATGATCACCTCGATCCCGCGGGTGCTGGCATTTTGGGCATAATCAGCAGTTCGCTGCGGGGATCGGTGAGCTGAGGAAACGGTTATTTCATAGGGCACTTTAAAATTGGAGAGGACCCTGGCCGCCTCCTCCATAATCGGTAGGTCAGATGCACTTCCCATGACAATGGCCACCAGAGGTTTTTTTATCTTCACTTTTCCCTTCCTCGCTTCCTTTCTCGCTTTAAGGCTTTCTGGCCAATATCTTTTCGGTAATGCGCCCCATCCCACGAGATTTTTCGTACAACCTCATAGGCTTTGGCAATCGCCTCCCGAATTTCCTTCCCCAAGGCGGTCACTCCCAGCACCCTTCCTCCGTTGGTAACAACTTTTCCGTCTTTCAAAGACGTCCCGGCATGGAAGATGAAGGTATCGGGGACTTTCGCCGCCTCTTCCAAGCCTGAGATCACTTTTCCTTTTTCATAAGACCCCGGGTAGCCGCCAGAAGCCATGACCACGCATACGGTCGCCCGATCTTCCCAATCAACTTGCCTGCTGGCCAGCTTTCCTTCAACCGTTGCTTGCAGCACAGGAATCAGGTCGCTTTTCATGCGCATCAGCAGTGGTTGAGCTTCCGGGTCTCCGAAACGGGCGTTGAACTCCAGCACTTTTGCCTTTTCATCTTGGATCATCAGGCCGGCATAGAGAACCCCACGGTATTTCCTCCCCTCTTTGGCCATGGCGCGCACGATAGGGATCATGATGTTCTCCATGACCTGGTGGTGCACCTTCTCACTCAGCACCGGTGCGGGCGAATAGGCTCCCATACCCCCAGTGTTCGGCCCCTGGTCATCATCAAATATGGGCTTGTGATCCTGGCAGGAGGGGAAAGGCAATACGGTTTCACCGTCCGTGAAAGCCAGGAAAGAAGCTTCCTCTCCCTGAAGAAATTCTTCAATTACGATCCGTCTTCCGGCAGATCCAAAGGCTTTTTTAGCCATGATGAGGTCGATGGCCGCGAGGGCTTCTTCCAATGTATGGCAGGGAATCACCCCTTTTCCGGCGGCTAAACCATCGGCTTTGACCACGATGGGCACTCCCCTTTTTTTTACATAACTGACCGCTCCTGGGAAGTCTGCAAAAGTCTGAAATTCTCCTGAGGGGACGCCATATTTTTTCATCAAGTCCTTGGCAAAGGCCTTGCTTCCTTCGATTTCTGCGCCTTGCTGGCTGGGGCCAAAAATCCTCAGTCCCCGCTCTTCGAAGGCGTCTACAATGCCTATGGTGAGTGGGGCTTCCGGACCGACCACGGTGAGATCGATCTTCTCCTTTTCGGCCCAGGAAGTAAGGGATTTTACGTCCTCGGCCGGGATCGGCAGGCACTCGGCCTGCTGACCAATGCCGGCATTCCCCGGGGCGCAGAAGATTTTCTTCACCATGGGGCTCTGGGCGATCTTCCAAACCAGCGCATGCTCTCTACCCCCACTGCCAATGACTAAGACTTTCATTTTTTCTCCAAAATTTTTTACCCCAGAGCACGCCGAAATGAAGATATAAATCCTAAATTCGAAGCACGAAATCCGAAACAAATCCAAATGCTCAAAATACCAATGATCCAAACGGGGAAGTTTTGAATTTTTGGAATTAGAATTTTAGATTTATTTAGGATTCCGATATTCGGATTTAGAATTTAAATTTCTCTGCGCTCTCTGCGTGCTCTGCGGTTAATAATCATTTGTTCTTTAGGTATTCAGAAATGGCTTTATCATAGCGGGCCGTGAGCTGGTAAACTTTCTTGGCCAAACGGAAGTTCGTTTGCTTACTAACCGACCCGTCGCTCTTCTTCATCTCCTCTAAGATGGGCTGGTAATCCGCCGGGTCTACAATTACCGTAACATAGGGGTAGTTCTTCGCTCCGGCCCGCAACATGGACGGCCCGCCGATGTCGATGTTCTCGATGGCTTCCTCCAGCGGGCATGAAGGTTCCGCCACAGTTGCCTCAAAGGGATATAGGTTGACAACTACCAGGTCTATGGGCTGAAGGCCATGCTCTTTCATTTTCTTAGCATGCGCGGGGTTATCCCGTATTGCCAGGATCCCTCCATGGATCTTAGGATGGAGCGTCTTTACCCGCCCGTCCAGCATTTCCGGGAAGCCGGTATATTCTGAGACATCCATGATTTTGAGCCCGTATTCCCTCAGGGCCCGGGCTGTTCCTCCGGTGGAGAGAATCTCTACACCGAAGGTTTGCAACTCTTTGGCAAATTCCAGGATCCCTGTTTTATCTGACAGACTGATGATGGCCCTCTGAATTTTCCCCATGGAATTTTCCCTTCCCGCTTCAGCTTTCAGTGGTCAGCGTTCAGCAATCAGCCAAAAAAATAGATGTCTTTGTGGATAGCTAAGGGCAGCCGGCCGATTGCTTTTTATTCAACAAAGATCAGTTTCTTCTCTTGCTTTACAACTTCTCCGACGAGGGATGCTTCCTGAATTCCTTTTTTTCTTAACTTGTGCAGAAGCTTTTCCCCATCAGCTCCGGGCAAGGCGATCAGCAGCCCTCCCGAGGTCTGCGGGTCGAAGAGGATGATCCTCTCCGACTCGGGAATTTTTGCGGAGATGGAAATCTCTTGACCAAAGTGGTCCTGGTTGCAGTAAGCCCCTCCAGGAATCATCCCCTGAGTGGCATACTCCCTGGTCCCTGTTAGAATGGGGATGCGGGAGTAAAAGAACCTGAAGGAAAAGCTGCCACCTCGGGCCATTTCGGAAGCATGCCCCAGCAGGCCATAGCCGGTGATGTCCGTGCAGGCGTGCGCCTCGCTTTCGACCATGGCTTCCGCAGCTTTATCATTCAGTTGGAGCATAGAATCCACCGCCCCTGGCAATATTCCTGATTCGGCCATCCCAGCCTTGTTGGCCGTGGAGATGATCCCAGTCCCCAGCGGTTTGGTCAAGATCAGGGCATCCCCTACCCGAGCCCCTCTGTTGGTGATCACTTTTCCGGGATGCACAGTGCCCGTAACCGCAAGCCCGTATTTCAATTCGGCATCATCCACTGTATGCCCTCCCAGAAGCACCGCTCCGGCCTCGTGGATCTTCTGCAGCCCTCCCTCGAGGATTTCTGTGAGAATAGAGATGTCCAGGGAGCGGCGGGGAAAGCCAACAACGTTCAAAACGGTCAGGGGTTTTCCGCCCATGGCATAGACATCGCTCAGGGCATTGGTGGCGGCAATCTGCCCGAAAAGATAGGGGTCATCCACGATGGGGGTGATGAAGTCCACGGTCTGCACTAAAGCTATCTGGTCGGTCAATCGATAGACTCCGGCATCATCGGCGGTCTCCCTGCCTACCAGAACGTTGGGACTCTTTTCCAGGGGCAGGGGAAGCAGGGCTTTTTCCAAGTCCTCCGGACTCAGCTTCCCCGCTCACCCAGCAGCGCGAACCATGGCTGTCAGACGGATGCGTTCATCCACGACGAAACCTTTCCACCTCCGTTTTCTTGTGTCCTATTTACCATTAACTAATCCCGCTCCGCAATGGTTTCCTTAAGAAGGGGAGAACTCTCCCATTCAATCGGCCAGGGAGAATAAAGCACCCGAAGCGCGCGCTTCGGTCCGGCGGCCCGGTACTCCAAAAAGCCCTTCAAGAGGGAAAAGTAGATTTGTTCTTCGGCCTCGTAATAGGTAAGAAAGAAGCTCAGCTCCAGAAGCTCGCGCGCGGTGCTCTTTCGATGAACCCAGAAGCCCCAGAGAAACTTGGACTCGCTATCCCCTTTGGGGTCCCGGCGGTACTCATAAAGGCGCAATAGCGGACCCCAGTTGCGGTCGAACCCTTCGTCGTCGATCGGGATCAAGGCCGGAAAGTAGAACTGGACCGTCCCTTCTTTTCTCTCTCCATAGTAGAAAAGCGGCCATAAGCGAAAAATCCGCGCCCGCTTACCCTCATCTTTCCAGACCTCGGTCTGGTCTTTGGAGAGCAGGAGATAGCGGTTGAGAACCTTCTGGTAGCGATCATCGTCCTGATGATCATACCAGTAAATAGGCCAGAAAACATAACCCGTCTTCCGTTCTTCCCAGTCTTTATGCCCGTAGAGAGGAAAGATCCGGAAGATCGATTTGTCATCGCCCTTGGCCCACTGAAAGAATGGCCAGGGAAAGTCCCACTGAGTGTAATGATCATCTTCATCATAAGTATAATTAAAAAGGGGCCAGATCACGGACTGAGTAACCCGCTTTCTGGAAGTGGAGGATACAAAAAGGGGGAAGACCATGTTGATATGGGTGGGATCATCCGTGTACAGGTGCCTTTTCTCAAAATGAAAGATAGGCCAGAGGCAGAAGGTCTTCTCGTATTCGTTCTCCTTTCTTTCTTGGCCCGCCAACGGCCAGAACTTAAATCCCTCCTTTCCTCCCCCCTCCGTGCGGGTGAAAATCGGCCAGAGAAAGGTATAGGTTCGATTTTCTCCCTCGCGGGAATCAGAATAGATTGGCCAGAGGATAAAGCTTAACTCGTCTTTGCCGAACCGGTTTTTCAGGTTTCCGTAAATAGGGAAAAAACCGCCGTAAGGTTCACCCTTTTCCGTCTCCCCCCAGAAGGCCAGAAGGAACCCTCTTTCCTTTTTTTCCTCTCGAGTCAGGTCCCGGCGGGTGGAGAAGAAGGGAATCAAAAACGACTCCACCTCTTTCTCCGTTCGTTTGTATTTTCCCAGAGGGTAAAGGTATTCTAAAAAAGTGTACTTCTCCTCTTCTTTTTTCCAGTAGAAGAACGGGCGGAAGGCCAGATCCTTTTCTCGCTGGTCTTTGCGGTAAGTGAAAAATGGGCCCAGCACATCCGTTTGCTTCCCCTCTCTCTCCTCATCCTCGCTGTAAAGAAAGAGGGGGGCGAAATTCTCCCTTCTTGGCCCTGGGCTCAAGGTAGCGCATCCGGAAATCCAGCAGCAGAGCAGAAAAAGTGTCATTCCTCCAGAAACTTTTGCCCATGCCCTCCCCATTTGTGCGATGGCCGCCCCCTACCGGAGCACCGTGCCCAGGACCACTCCCAGCACGGTGACCGGGGTCGTTTCCTGGATTCCCTCGGCTGCTTTGTTTACTGACTTGATGGCTCGTTTGGTCTCATCATACAGGGTCTCGTCCTTGACCAGTTTCCCCAGCGTGCCCTCGCCACTTTCGATCTGTTTGGATACTTTGTTCAGGTTGGCCAGAGTTTCCTTAGCTTCCTCCATGGTCTCCTTGGTTTTGGTGTAAAGGCTGTCATCATTGACCAGTTTTCCCAGGGTCCCTTCGCCGCTCTCAATTTTCTGGACTATCTGATTCAGGTTGGCGAATGTCCCCTTGGCTGCTTCCATCATCTCCTTTGTGCGCTCATAAAGGACCTCGTCCTTAGCGAGCTTCCCCAATGTTCCCTCACCTCTTTCGATGGACTTGGCTACCTGGCTCAGATTGGCCATGGTCTCCTTGGCCTCTTTGTACAGGGTTTCGTCCTTAACCAGCTTTCCGAGCGTTCCTTCCCCTCTATCGATGGTCTGAGTAATGTTCTGCAGGTTAGTAACGGTCTCTTTAGCCCCCGTGACCAGCTCCTCGATCGTCCGCTCTCCTTTTTCTCCCCCCAGGCTGCGGCTGAGAGATTGGGTCACAATTTTGATATCCCCTCCTATAGAGCTGAGTTGGGTAAGCACCCGGTCTACATCTACAGAAGGCCCCCCTTCTTCAATGGTGCCATTCGCCTTGACCAACTCTGGCCCGGGTCCCGGAACAACTTCGATATATTTTTCTCCCAGGAGACCCACGGATTTGACATAGAGCTTGGACTCGACCGGAATTTTTACTTCAGGGGGAAAATGAATGGCTACCTTGGCCTTTGTCCCCTCGAGGACGATTGACTGCACTCGGCCCACTTGCACACCCGCAATACGTACCGGCGAATTCCTATCCAGGCCAGCTGCGGATTCCACGTAGGTGTATACTCGATATCCCACCTCCCGGACAGTGATCTTTCCCACCTGGATTGTGAAGAGGGCCAGAATGACGATGCCGAGAATCACAAAGATTCCTACTTTTGTTTCCGTAGCGATGCTTTTCATTGGTTCCCTCCTGAGCGGTTAAAAAAGTTGCCGGGGGAAATCAGCCCCCTGAGTGATCGGACCTTCTACCTCTCCGCGGATGAACTGCTGGACGATCGGGTTGGAAGAGGCCTTAATGTCATCGGGCGTTCCCACCTCGATGATCTTTCCCTTATAGAGCATGGCAATGCGGTCCGCAATGCGGTTAGCGCTGACCATGTCGTGGGTGATGGCGATCGATGTGACATCCAGCTTTTCCCGCATGGAGACGATGAGATCGTTGATTACGTTGGCCATGATCGGATCGAGGCCCGTGGTAGGCTCATCGTAAAGCAAAATGGCCGGCTCCATGGCGATGGCCCGGGCCAGCGCTACCCGCTTGCGCATTCCTCCGGAAAGCTCGGCAGGCATGAGATTTTCAACGTTCTGCATCCCTACCAGCTTGAGCTTCTCCATGGCTGTAGCTTTAATCTCCTCATCCGAGAGGTCGGTATGCCGGCGCAGGGCAAATCCTACGTTCTCCCAGACCGACATCGAGTCAAAGAGGGCATCGCGCTGGAAGAGCATGCCAAATTTTTTGCGCAGCTCATTCCACTCTTCTTCCTTCAGGTGGGAGATCTCCTGTCCATCGACGTAAATTTCCCCCCGGTCGTGATGCAAAAGGCCGATAATGCATTTGATAAGTACGCTCTTTCCGGTTCCGCTCCCGCCGATGACCACCATGGACTCCCCGCACTTGACCTCGAGATTCAGGCCACAGAGGACGTGGTTCTGGCCAAAGGATTTATAAACCTCCTTGACCAGAATCGTGGTTTCATCAGACCCGCGTCGGCACTGTTTTTCCGTCATGCTTTCAGTTTCTCTCTCCTTACTCAGTCCTTAAAAGAACAAAGCCGTTATGAAATAGTTGGCAATCAGGATCAGGAGCGAAGATAGCACCACCGCCCGGGTGGTAGCCTTTCCTACTCCCTCCGCCCCTCCCTGAGCGTTGAACCCCTGATAACATCCGATGATGGCAATAATCATCCCGAAAACACAGGCTTTAAAGAGGCCGATATAGATGTCATCCAGGTGCAGGTAATCGTAAGTACGGCGGGCGTAAATCGTCGGATTGCTGCCCAGAAGAAAAACACTGATCACATAGCCTCCGAGCATCCCCACCACGTCCGCGAAGATTGTCAAGATGGGCAAGACAATCAAGGAAGCCAAAAACCGGGGGACGATCAGATACTTTATGGGGTTTGTGGCCAAAGTGTAGAGGGCATCGATCTGCTCTGTGACCTGCATCGTTCCCAGTTCAGCGGCCATGGCCGAGCCCACCCGCCCAGAGACCATCAGGCCTGAGAGAACTGGACCGAGCTCTCGGGTCATGGATAAGGCCACCACGGTTCCCACAAAAGCCTCAGCATTAAAACGCTTGAAGCCCGTGTAGCTTTGCAGGGCCAGAACCATTCCGGTAAAGGCACCGGTAATCAGGACCACGGGAATGGAACTGACGCCTACCTGCTCGATCTGTTTGAGAAGGTTGCGAATATCAAAGGGCGGACGAAAGGTCAAGCTTACAGTCTTAAAGAAAAGAATCGTCACCCGCCCGGATTCGTCCAAAAATCTCAGGACCCAAAATCCAATGAAGTCGAAAAAACCGGACATCTCCTGAAATCTAAACCTCCCCCACCACCCTCACTTGGTCGTCAGCGTGTAAACCCCATCCCAATCTGGCGCCGGTGGGTTATCTTTTAGGATTTGACACCGCTCCGCGTAGAGTTTCGCTGGGCCGTCATTGGGATGGTTGGCCAAAATTGACCGGAAGGCCTCCAGGGCCTTATCCCATTGGCGATTCTCGTACTCTGCCAGGGCGGAATGAAATTCCTCGGCCATGGCTTTCTGTTCAGCAGAAGCCGTGCCCCGCCGGGCCAGAAGCTCATAGATCCTGACCCGTTGATCCTTACCCTTGACGCGTACAGAATCTAATTCCCGGCCCAGGATTTCCTCCCGCACTCGTTCGTATGTCATTTCACTAACAATGACGTTGGTTCCGTAAAGTTTGTTTAACCCTTCGAGGCGTGAGCCCAGGTTAACGCTGTCTCCCATCACCGTATAATCGAAGCGCCGCTCTGACCCCATGTTCCCCACGACCATGGGTCCGGCGTTGATGCCGATGCCGATGTTCAGTGTGGGCAGGCCCTCGGCAGACCACTTTTTTTGGAGTCCCCAGAGTTCCTCAACCATTTCCAGAGCCGTATAGCAAGCCCGCTGGGCATGATCCGGCTGGTCCAGGGGCGCTCCCCAGATGGCCATGAGGGCATCTCCCATGTATTTATCCAGGAGGCCATCATATTTAAAGACGATATCCGTCATCTTCGTCAGGTACTCATTCAGGAACTTGACCAGCGTCTCTGGAGTCATGCGTTCTGATATGGAGGTGAATCCCCGGATGTCGCTGAAGAGGACGGTCAGATCCTTCTTCTCTCCCCCGAGCTTGAGTTTTTCCGGGTTGTGCAGCATCTGATCCACCACGGAGGGGGAAAGGTAGTACTGGAAAGCTCCGCGGATCTTTTTTTTCTCTCGTTCCTCAGTCATGTAACGGTAACCGGTGATCCCCAGATAGGTCAGGATCAGATTCAGCAGCGGGTAGGTCATGTTCACCCAAATCCCTTGCTCCTGGAATAAGAATTTGGCGGAGAGAGTAA
>JACRCA010000327.1 GCA_016234425.1 Deltaproteobacteria bacterium
GAGGGGGCCTTCTGAGACGAAGATTAAAGATTCGATCACCGCCTTCCATTGCGCGTCTTCCATTTTACAGGATCCTTTCCGCCATCCTCTCCTGGCCTTCTTCTCGTTCTAACGGGGAGAAGATCCGAATCGTCCCGAAGGCCTCAGATTGATAGACTTTGATCAGGCGCAGGCGTAGAAGCTCCAGGAGCGCTAAAAAGGTGAGGATGATTTCCCTCCGGGGGGTGGCCGCAGCAAAGAGCTCGTTGAAAGTCAGACTCTCTCTCCCCCAGAGGCGGTCCATAATCTGATGGATCTTTTCCTTGATGTTCAACTGGTCCAGGGAGACTTCCTGGAATTCTTCCGGAGGAACGCCTTGTAAAACCTTCTTCAGAGCCTCCAGGAGGTCAAAGAGAGTGGCTTCCCCGGTCAGGGCTTCTTCGCCACCTTCCAAAAGTTTTCCCTCGAAGAACGTGCGGGTAAAAACATCCCGGTCCAGCAGAGAACCTTGGGTCAGATCCAGGGCAGCTTCTTTGAAGCGCTGGTATTCCACGAGTCTACGTACCAGCTCCGCCCGGGGATCTCCTTCCTTTTCTTCTTGGCCTTCCTCCACCTGCTCCTCTTCGGCCGGGGGCAAGAGCATCTTTGACTTTATATGCAGCAGAGTTGCGGCCATCAGGAGAAATTCTCCGGCAATGTCCAAATTCAAGCTTTTCATCATCTCCAGGTATTCCAAATATTGCTCGGTGATGACCGCGATGGGAATGTCATAAATGTTAATCTCATTCTTTTTGATCAGGTGTAGAAGAAGGTCCAGAGGTCCTTCAAAGACTTCTAACCTGACATTCCAGGGCGACTCTGGCTGATCAGAGTTTATATCCCCGGAGAATTCCTGCGGTCCCTCTTCGTTCGGAAAAGGCGTCGATTCCATCGGACTCCTCATTTCTTCAGCTAATTTTCATTGCCCGGCGCACTTCTTCCATGGTTTGGGCGGCAACTCCCCGGGCCCTTTGACAGCCATTCTCCACGACTTCTTCGATGATCTGGGGGTTTTTGACCAACCGGGTGCGTTCCTCATGGATCGGAGCAAGGTAAGTTAGGATGTTTTCTGCCAGATTCTTCTTGTCCTCCACACAACCAATAGCCGCCCGCCGGCAGTCTACGTTGACCTGGGCCACGGTCTCCGGCGAGCTATACACGCAATGGAAGGAGAAGACGTTGCAAATATCCGGGTTTCCCGGGTCGCTGCGTTTGATGCGGTTAGGATCCGTGAACATCTGGTTCACCTTTTGCCGGATCTCCTCAGGTAGGTCGGAGATGTAAATGGCGTTATTGTAGCTCTTGCTCATCTTCCGGCCATCAATCCCCAGCAATCTGGGGACTTCGGTGAGCATTGGTTCAGGAAGGGGGAAGACGGGGGCATAGAAAAAGTTGAATCGCCGGGCGATTTCCCGGGAGAGCTCTACATGGGGTACTTGGTCGATGCCCACGGGAACTCTGTGGGCTTTGTAAATGATGATGTCGGCCGTCTGCAACAAGGGATAACCCAGGAACCCGTAAGTGGAGAGGTCGTGGTTGGCCAGTTCCTGCTGTTGTTCTTTGTAAGTGGGAACACGCTCGAGCCACGGAAGCGGCGTAATCATAGAAAGAAGAAGATGCAGCTCAGCGTGCTCCTTGATCCGCGATTGTACGAAGAGAACGCTCTTCTCCGGGGAGAGTCCCACGCTCAGCCAGTCGATCATCATTTCTTTGATACATTCTTGAATGCCCTCCGGACTATTGTATTCGGTCGTCAGGGCATGCCAGTCTGCGGCAAAGAAAAAACACTCATAATCCTTCTGGAGCTTCTTCCAGTTATCCAGGGCTCCCACCAAATTTCCCAAGTGCAGCTTTCCCGATGGACGCATTCCGCTAAGCACACGCTGCTTGGACATGGATTGTCAAAAATCCCCCTTCCCTCTTCTATTTTTCTTCTTAAGTCGGCACAAGGCGCGGCCCTCCACCCCTTCTCTGGATGGATTCCGCCCGTTGATTGAACCTGCGTAGGACGTACTCCACCTCCTCTTGGTGGTTTTGTAATTTGCCGTCCAGTCTGGCGCGCAAAAGCGACTGCAGGATCTCGGCATAAATCGGGCCTGGCTTATAGCCCATTCGTCTCAGGTCTTTGCCACCCAGGGAAACTCTTGTGCGTTTCAGCCCGGTAAAGTAAAGAGAAATAGCTTTCTTGACATCCTCCGTCTCTGTCTTCCCCATGGCGTACAACAGAAAGTCCGGGGGCAAGGGGTGCAGGACGAAGTAGAGATCGCTGCGCTTCCTGGGGGTAGAATGGGCCAGGCGGAGGACCACCTGGATAGTCATCCGCCTGCGCTGGAGGAAGTTGGCGCGAAATTTTTCCGGGAGGGAAAGCCGCTTGAGCAGCTCCTCGATTTCTTTTTCCCCAAGGCTGTCCACCATTCCCAGAAAGGCCACCAACCATCTCTCGTATTTCTCGCCTGTGAACAGTAGATTAAACCAGGAAAAGACGCCGTCCAGTCTCTGGAATAGATTCTCCATGGGACGATCAATTTGCAACTTGGGATGGAAAAACTTCAGCAACCCATAATCCCCCATCCGCTTGATCACAGCAAACGGCTTGTCCTCCGAGAGAGAAAGAACCAGCTCCCGGAAAAGCCGCTTCCCAGAAAGTCGGCCGAATAGCTCCAGGCGCACCGCGTTTTCCATAAGCATATGGGTATGTTTGGCAATCTGGAAGCCGAAGCGCTGCTCAAACCGCAGAGCGCGGAAGATGCGGGTGGGGTCTTCCACGAAACTCAAATTATGGAGTGCACGAATGCTTCGCTCCTTAAGGTCTTTCTGGGCTCCGAAGAAATCGATCAGTTCGCCGTAATGGTCGGGGTGCAGGTGGATGGCCAGAGCATTCACACTGAAGTCGCGCCGGTAGAGGTCCAGCTTGATGGAGCTGTGCTCCACCCGGGGAAGAGCCGCCGGGTGGTCATAGTACTCCAGACGGGCAGTGGCTACGTCCAGCCGGTAGCCCTGAGGGAAAATCAATGTGGCCGTCCCAAATTTTTTGTGTACCTTGAGTTCACCTTTTTTTTCCTGGGCGAGGGCGCGGGCTAAGCAGATGCCATCCCCTTCCACCACCACATCAATGTCGTAGTTTTTATACCGCAGGATCAGGTCGCGAACGAAGCCGCCCACGGCGTAGGCCTGGAAGCCTAATTCTTTTGCTTTTCCCCCGATGGTTTTGAGCAAACCGAGCACCTCAAAAGGCAGGCGCTCCTCCATCAGCTGGAGGATCCCTTTCTTTCGGGGCTCGGCGGAAGAAAAATCCTTTTCCACCAGAGCCCGCGGCTCTCGACTGGTGCTGGCATGAAGCCAACGCAAGAGGTCCGTGCGGGTGATGGCCCCCACCAGCTTTTTCTTCTCGGTCACCGGCAGGAAGCGCTGGTTATTGCCCACGATCAGTTCTTGAATTTTGGAAAGAGCGGTCCGGGGATGGACGGTGGCAAACTCGCTGGTCATGTAGTCGTGCACCGGGGAGTCTGGGAAGCCGTGGAAGGCAGCTTTTTCTACGATCTGCCTGGATATTAGGCCGGCGACTTTGCCGTCTTCCATCACGGGGAGCACATTGATATTGTAGCGGGTGAGAAGTTCACCGGCCCGCTCAATGGTCTCTTTGGCCTCGACGGTTTTCACTGGAAAAGACATCAGGTCACGCGCCCGCCTGACGGGGTTGACTCGCCCCTCTAAGTAGCTGAGTAGTTTTTCCTCTACCTGGGGGAGATTCATTTCCTTGATGGTGGCCGAAGCGGCTGTGGCATGTCCCCCGCCCCCAAAGAGGGCCGCAATCTCTCCCACGTTTACTTCTTCTATCCGACTGCGAGCCACGAGATAAACTCGATCCCCCATCTGGGCTAGAGCGAAAAGGACGTTGATATTCTCCATGTCTTTAAGTTTGTGCACGAGCAGGGCAAAATCTCCCACGTACCTGTCCGCGGAAGCTTGAGCGATCACTACTTCCAGGCCTTTCACATTATAGCGGGTGGCCGTTTGGATCAACTCATTCAGCAAAGCGATCTGTTCGGGAGTCAACTCGCGGGTGATCAGATTTGAGACCATGTTCAGGTTGGCCCCTTGAGAGAGTAGGAAACCCGCTGCGGCCAGATCCTCCGCCGTAGTAGAAGAGAAGGTAAAAGACCCCGTGTCTTCATAAAGGCCCACAGCCATAACCGTCGCTTCCTCGGGGGTGAGGGGAATCTTTCGTTCTTTGAGGATCTGGGCGAGAATCGTCACCGTGGCCCCCACTTCCCGAATGTACTCCACGGTTCCCCGCAGATCTTCTGGAGACGCTGGATGATGATCGTAAATATGCACCTCCACCCCTGGACGCTTGGCCAGCTGCGCAAATTTTCCGATGCGGCCAGGCTGGCGGGTATCCACGAGAATCAACCGCTCCACCGCAGGCAAATCGATGTTCTTCACCCGTTCTGTCTCAAACACATAAAAGGTGGAATGGATGAAAAAATCGCGAAGATTCCTTTCCTGGGAACCGGGAAAGACCAGGACCGCTTGCGGATAAAGTCTCTTGGCTGCTAACATAGAGGCCAGAGAATCGAAGTCAGCGTTGATGTGGGTGGTGATCACATCCATGGATTCAACCCCGGGGATGGAACTTCTGGTGCAGGCGTTTCAAATGGTCCCGGGTTACATGGGTATAAACTTGCGTGGTAGCAATGTCCACATGCCCGAGCATGGATTGGACAGATCTCAGGTCTGCCCCTCTTTCTAAGAGATGGGTGGCAAAAGAATGACGCAGGGCGTGGGGGGTAATTCGTTTTTGCATCCCTGCAGCTTGGGCATACTTGCGCAAGATCTTCCAGAATCCCTGACGAGTGATCCCCCGGCCTCCCCTTCCCAGGAAAAGGGCAGCACTGGGAGATCTCCCAGCCCAGCGGTGCCGCGGCCCCTCGAGGTACTTCTTCAATGCCCGGCAGGCCGCCCCCCCGATGGGCACAATCCGTTCCTTCGCTCCTTTTCCTCTGGCGAGCACATATCCCGCTTCCAGGTTTAGGTCATTGACTGAGAGATGGATCAATTCGGAGACACGCAGGCCAGTGGCGTAGAGAAGCTCCAGCATCGCCCGATCACGAATTCCCAGAGGCTGCCCAGAGTCAGGCTGTCGCAGTAGGTTTTCCACTTCCCCCGAGGTGAGTACTGCGGGAAGCCTGGGGACGACTCGAGGCGCTCTCAAACGGCGCATAGGATTTTCCAGAATGGCCCCATCCTGCAGGAGAAACTTGTGCAACCCCTTGATCGCCGAAAAGACGCGGGCTAAGCTCCTGGCTGAAAGGCCCTGGCCTCGAAGATTTTTGAAATAACCCATGGCTTGCTCGGCTGAGCTGGCTGCGATGCTGGAAATGCCCCGCTCCGCCAGGAAGGTAGCATAGCCCTGCAGATCCCGGGCGTAGGCCTCCAGGGTATTCCGACTCAGGCCTTTCTCAACAGCCAAGTAATGTAAAAAACGGTCTAACCAGTCGTCAAAATTGTCCGTCATCAAAAAGAGCCCTTCATTTTGCTTATCATTCTAACATATCGGTTTCTTTTTTCAATTTTTTTCTCCTCCGCTCCCATGACTCCTTTTAGGTTTTTTCCTGGAATCAATACCCTTGACATTTTTTATTTTTTCCCGTTTAATATTTTTGATTTTTCACCGATAAGGAGCTAAGGAATGGATATCTCAGAGCTCTTACTCTTCGTGCACAAAGAGGGTGCTTCCGACCTGCACATCAGCGCCGGAGAAGCGCCAATGGTCCGCATCTATGGGGAGATCAAACGCATTGAGGTTCCTCCCCTGACCCGGGAGGAACTGCATGTCATGCTCTATGACATTCTCAATGACTATCAGAGGAAGAAATATGAAGAAATGCACGAATTGGACTTCTCCTTAGAGCTAAAGGGCGTGGCCCGCTTCCGGGTGAATGCCTTTCGCCAACAAAGGGGAGAAGGTGTGGTCTTTCGGGTCATTCCCTCCAAAATTTTAACCCTGGAACAACTGGGCCTTCCAAAAAATTTGCGCGAAGTCTGCCAAAATGAACGAGGGTTGGTTTTGGTCACCGGGCCTACGGGTTGCGGAAAATCGACCACCCTGGCGTCCATGATCGATGTCGTCAATAATTCCTTAAAGGGACACATTATTACCATCGAAGACCCCATCGAGTTTGTTCATGAGTCCAAGAAATGCTTGATCAATCAACGGGAAATCGGCGCGCACACCCTGACCTTCGCGAACGCCTTGCGCAGCGCCCTGCGCGAGGATCCGGACATCATTCTGGTGGGAGAGATGCGCGACCTGGAAACGATTTCTCTCGCTCTGACCGCGGCAGAAACGGGCCACCTTGTTTTTTCCACCCTGCACACTAGCGGGGCGGCCAAAACGGTCGACCGCATCATCGACGTTTTCCCCGGAGAGCAGCAGGGGCAGATCCGCGCTCAGTTTGCGGAATCAATTCAGGCCATTATTTCTCAGATTCTGCTCAAGCGGCGGGATGGCCGCGGACTTGCCCCAGCCTTGGAAATTATGATCGGCACTCCGGCTGTCCGCAACCTCATCCGCGAGGCCAAAGTAGCGCAGATTCCCTCGGCGCTCCAGACCGGGCAGAAATACGGCATGATTACCTTAGATCAATCCTTGAAGGATCTGGTGGGTAGGGGCATTGTCGATAAGGAGCAGTGCCTGTACCTGGCCAGCAGCCCGAATATTTTTAACTCCTAAGGAGGGGTTAGGATGAGCACGAACATCCATGAGCTCCTGGAAAAAATGGTCCAGGTGGAAGCCTCAGACCTTTATATCACGGTAGACTCCCCTCCCATGTATCGGGTGGAAGGTGTTGTGGCCCCCTGGGGAGATGGGAAATACACTCCCCAGGAAACTGAAACCATGGCTATGTCTCTGATGAACCAGACCCAGAAAACCTACTTCGCCAGGAGGTGGGAGATGAACCTGGCCATCTCCTACCCCAACCTCGGGCGGTTTCGGGTAAGTATCTTTCGGCAGCGCGGATTCTTCGGCATGGTCTTCCGGCACATCAAGCTGTACATCAAGACCATCGATGATTTGGGGCTGCCTCAGATCTTCAAAAAAATAGCCATGACCAAGCGAGGGTTGGTGCTGGTCTGCGGCCGGACAGGATCGGGGAAATCCACCACCCTGGCAGCGCTCGTCGATTACCGGAACTCCAATACCACGGGGCACATTGTCACGATCGAGGACCCCATCGAATTCGTCCATCAGCATAGAATGTCCATCGTCACCCAGAGGGAGATCGGCATAGACACTCATGGGTATGGCAGCGCCCTGAAACATATCCTGCGGCAAGCTCCAGACGTAATCCTCATCGGTGAGGTCCGCGATGTAGAGACGATGGAAGCGGCCATCGATTACGCTGAAACCGGACACCTATGCCTGGCTACCATCCATGCCAACAACGCCAACCAAGCCATTGAACGCATCATGAACTTCTTCCCGGCAGAAAGGCATCAGCAAATCTACCTGCAACTCTCCCTCAACCTGAAGGGCATCATCTCTCAGCGCCTGATTCCCAGCGTAGATGGCACAAGGGTGGCCGCCGTGGAAATCCTTCTGGACACTCCGCGAGTCAAGGATTTGATCCACAAAGCTCAGATAGATATATTAAAAGAAGCCCTCGCCCAGGGCACGATGGAGGGCATGCAGACTTTTGATCAATCCATCTATGACCTCTATGTGCAGGGAGTCATTGATTACGATAACGCCATCGCTTTCGCGGACAGCGCCAATGATCTGAGGTTGCGCATCAAAATGAGTGAGATTGGAGAGAAAAAAGACGAACGAGAAATTGGCCTGAAAATCAAGCCAGAGTTTCGGACATGAAACAAGCGCCGTGGGTACAGGCGATGGCGCCCTGCGGAGAAGGTTATTTCCCCTTTCTGGTTAAGTCGGCCCCAGGCGAGAAAGAAGTCGCCAAGAATTCTTAAGCATCTGATCGAAATCCTCTGTCCCCAACCCCGCCCCCAGAGCTACCTTTAGCGCTTTCTCTGGCGAGATTAGGTCTTCAGGAAGGTGAGCATCGGTGTTCAAAACCAATGGAGCCCCTGCTTTTTGAGCCAGGCGAGCCACATGCCCATTCGTCAGGCTATGCCCCTGGCGGGAGGTGATTTCCAGAAACACTCCTTTTTCCCGGGCCAGAAGGATTTCCTCCTCAGAGATCAAGCCCGGGTGAGCCAGGATATCCACGCCGGCTTCGATGGCTTGGCGGTTGGTTCCTGCAGGCACGGGCTCGACCAGGGTCTCCCCATGCACCAGAATGAGCTGGGCTCCTAGAGTTCTTGCCTTAGAAGTCAAGGGAGCGATCAGCGCAGGAGGAAGGTGAGTAAGCTCGACTCCGGGGATGGCCCGAACCTTGCCATGATTGTTCAAATCCCGACAGACCTGGATCAGACGGGGAATTACCCAATCGAGGTTGGATGTATCTGCGTGATCGGTTATCGCAATTGCCTGGTAGCCGATAACTTCTGCCCGGCGGACCAATTCTGAAGGCAATAGCGCCCCATCGCTGAAAAGACTGTGAGTGTGTAAATCAACCATGGAGTCTTTCCTTCTTCAACCTGTCTTTTTTTCTCTTCTCTTCCCCGTGATGCCTAAAGGGAAGCCTCTCCCCGAAGGCTATGGGCCATAGCTTTCTCAATCCGCACCCGGACCAGCGACCCCGGGGGATGAATTTTCCCGGGAAAATTCACGATGCGATTGGTTCGCGTTCTTCCCATGTTCTCCAAGGCACATGTCTTACTCTGACCTTCCACCAGAACCTCCACTTCTCTTCCTTCCCAAATTTTGTTCTTTTGTGAGGTGCTTTCCCTCTGCCAGGCCTGAAGTTCCATCAGCCTTCGTCGGCTAATTTCCTCAGGGACTTTGTCTGCAAGAAGTGCTGCCCGGGTGTGTGGTCGGTCGGAATATTTAAAGGAGAAAAGGTCATCGAATCGGACCTTTTCTATCATCTCTAAGGTGGCCCGGAAATCAACCTCTTCTTCACCCGGGAAGCCCACGATCATATCCGTGGTAATGCTGATCTCTGGGCATACCCGCCGGAGCTCCAGAACCTTTTGCAGGTACTCTTCCCTTGAATAACCGCGGTTCATCCGTTTGAGGATGCGATTGGACCCAGACTGCAGAGGAAGATGGATGTGCTCGCAGAGTTTGGAGAGCGTGGCGAAAGCCTCGACCAGGGAGGGGGAAAGGTCTTTTGGGTGCGAGGTCGTAAAGCGAATGCGTTCGATTCCGCCAGTCCGCTGCACGGCTTCTAAAAGTCCCACAAAGCCCAAATTTCCCGGCCTCCTATTTCCGTAGGAGTTAACGTTTTGCCCAAGCAGAGTTACCTCTTTAACCCCCTGGGCAGCAAGGGCACGAATTTCTTCCAGAATATCTTCGAAGGGTCGGCTTACCTCCCGGCCACGGACGAAGGGAACGATACAAAAAGAACAGAAGTTATCACAACCTTGCATGATGGATACGAAAGCAGTAGCTTTCGAAGAGGAAGGAAAAAAAGGAAGGGAAGCATAGGGATCAACTCGGCCATTGAGGGCAGTGGCCACCCCTCTTTTCCCGGAAGTTTCTAAGTCATCCAGGAGCTCATTGATCCGCCCCAGTTCTTTCGTTCCCAGAACAAAGTCCAAGTAAGGAAGGCGTCGTAGAAGGGCTTCCCCTTCTTGCTGGGCCACGCAGCCCCCCACCCCAATAATGAGCTCTGGTTTCCTTTTTTTAAACCCCCGAAACCGACCCAGCGCGCTGTAGACTTTCTGTTCGGGCTTCTGCCGAACACTGCAGGTATTCAGGAAGATCAGATCAGCTTCCGCTGGGTCTTCGACCAAACGATAATTCCGGGCAGCCAGGAGATGGGAGAGGCGTTCTGAATCATAGACATTCATCTGGCAGCCAAAGGTTTGGATGTAGAGATTCTTAGGGGACATACTCCCTGCCCAGGATTCAAAAGATTTCTAATTATTTCTATCACCCCCCAAATCCCATGTCAATCCTTTGAGTCATTAGAGGGTGCCTGAAAGTCATCTACCCCCAATTCTTTCCCTATTCTGACCGCCAGATGGGCAAATGTTAAAGAGCAGCTTGTAACAAACAGTGCAGGAGAACATTCGCCCCTGCTTCGCAGTCCGGCCATTTGGTGTTTTCCACTTCTACATGACTCCGACCACCGATACTGGGAACAAATATCATGGCAGTCGGCGCCACCTGACTTACATAACTGGCATCATGGCCAGCCCCGCTGACCATAGAATGACTGGAATAGCCGAGTTTTCCGGCTGTTTCCCTTACCTCATCCACAAGTTTTTCGTCGAAAGGAGTATGCCTTACACTCCAGGTCTCTTCAATCCTTATTGGACAACCCCTTTTCTCCGCTACTCTAACGAAATCTTTCTTCAATTCTCCCCATGCCTGGATAGCCAAGTTATCATCCCAGGAACGAATATCCACGGTAAAATGAACTCTGCCGGGGATGATATTTCTGGAATTGGGAAAATTGTGAATCTCTCCCACTGTGGCGACCATATTCCCTCCCACCTTTCCAGGCAATTCATTCACTTTGAGAATCATCTCTGCCGCTGTGCATAAGGCATCATTCCTGCCTTCCATGGGAGTGGGGCCCACTTGATTGGCTTTTCCTTCTACATCAATGTCATACCAGTGGAGGCCAACGATTCCCTTGGGAACGCCTATTATTTTCCCTTCCCTTTCCAGCATAGGTCCCTGTTCAATATGCAATTCGTAATAGGCCTGGATTGGCCACCTTTTGGCCGGTTGTTTGCCTTTATACCCTATCCTTTGCAGTTCCTCCCCCAATTTTTTTCCCAAGATATCCGATCGGCTATAAGCCCACTCCCTGTCCAATTTCCCTGCCCAAACTCCGGAGCCTATCAGGGCAGGAGAAAATCTCGAACCCTCTTCATTCGTCCAATCTACGATCATGACCGGTCTTCGGGTCATGATCCGATTCTCGTGGATTGTTCGCAGTACTTCCAGGGCTCCCATAACACCCAGGATACCGTCAAAGCGTCCACCCTGGGGCTGCGAATCGATATGGGAGCCGCTCAGGACAGGAGGTAGCGCGTTATCTTTCCCGGGTCTCTTGCCAAAGATATTCCCCATCTCATCAATCGTGGCTTCAA
>JACRCA010000331.1 GCA_016234425.1 Deltaproteobacteria bacterium
CGGGGACATCCGCTCATCCGCGGGGCATTAGCGTTCCGCGCAGCGGAGCGCCAACGCTCAATATAATCCGGAGTGGCCCGACAGGGACACGATCGGGTTCATGCCGTTGTTAGATTTCCAGTATGCTATTTCCCGAGAGGCTATCCAGTACGATCACCTTGTCCCAGGAAACGATGGGTCCAATCATAGACCTCAACTCTTTTCTTTCGTTCTCTTCAAACCCATGAGCGATATGATCTACCAAAACAAGCCACCATGAAGCGTACCTTTCTCTGTAGTCTTCGACCTTTCGAGTTTTCTCTTCCACACAATACTTAAAGTTTTTTGTGAATTCCGATAAGACCCACCCCCCGCTCTCCCTATCCGTTCCACCTGCAAATCGAAAAACCTTGCCTTCGACCGGCTGGCTTGAAAAAACATGAAGGCCTATGCTCTCGGTCACTTTAAGATCACACGGAAGCTGAAGCGGTTTGTCCAGTAAGGCGGTGAGTATTTTGGCAATTGCCCTCTTATTAGCGGAACTCTTCCCGACCGGGCGGCGAAATCTGACCGATACCCAATAGCTATTGCCTCGATAAAGAGGGTCAAATTCTGCTAATGTTGACTGCAAAATGCCAAATAGGGGTATTCTGGCTTCTTCAAGTCCCCGGCCCTCACCCTTGGCGAAGAAGTGTTGATTCAATCGCCGGACTTCAATTGCAGTCGTTTCCTTCAGCAAAAAGTCCGGAGGAATGTTACCGTCTGGCTCGAAGACGACATCGCCAATGCCTAATGAGTTCAAATAGGATTCGGCAATCAGCTCTTCTCTCTTAATCCTTCTTCTATACATCTAACACGGCCTTCACCCAAAAAATGGGACGTTGTTCACTAAGTTCCGTTATTATCCCCTCATGACTACAAATGCTAATAATCGAAAAGGTTGACTGCAAAAGAAGGGTGAACGGAATTGGGAAAATGAACCCAAAAGAGGTTTGAGTAACTGTAGGTATATTAAAAGGTTTTGTAGGAAGTCAATTAAAAAATAGGATAAAGGATCGAGGATAAAGGACCGTGAGTCGTAAAGCGCGAGGGCGAAAAATCAAGGCCGGAGATCAGAGATCAGAAGGCAGAGATCAGAGACCAGAGGTCAGAGGGCAGAGAGCAGGGATCAGAGATCAGAGGCCGGAGATCAGAGGTCAGAGATCAGAGGGCGGGGGGAGAGCAGAGGGAAGATGGGGTCGAGCGCGTGAGGTAATTGATTTTTGGAAAATTCTTGTTAAACTTGCCACGTAATACCTTAACGCTCCATTGCCGGGAGGAAACGATGAAAAGCGTACTGACTATTGTTGCCGTATTGATGCTCCTGGTTGGCACAACCCGGGCGCAGGACCTGAAGAAGCTCAACCTCGACGACGCCTCGGTCATCGGCACGACGATCCAGACGGATACCCAGGTGAAGGCCGAAGGAAAGGGCGCGATCAAGATCACCACCCAATGGCCCACGACCATTTGCCTGGGTGAAGTGTCGGCACTGAATATCGAGGGCGCCAAGCTGGTCTATAAAGCCCGGGTGAAAAGCGACCTGGAAGGCACGGCCTATTTGGAGCTGTGGGCTCACGTGGGCGGAGGGCCATATTTCTCCAGGGGATTGAAAGACGTGGTGAGTCAGAAGTCGGACTGGAAGACCATTCAGACCCCCTTCTTTTTCCAGAAGGGCCAGAAGCCGGACAAAGTAACTCTGAATGTGGTCATCAACGGCAAAGGGACCCTTTGGATAGACGATGTCGTTTTGTCCAGAGAACCGTTGAAATAGGACGGCCCGCTGTCATTCTGCCTGACCGGGGAGACTCCCTTGATGATTCCCGGATTGATACTGGTCTTTCGGGCTTACCACTGTCTCTTGATTACAATTCAACCCCGGGTCCACGGCTGTGGTAACAACAAGAGAATTCGGACCCGGTGCGGGCGCCAAGGCTTGACCGAGTCCGCTTGAGGCAGAGTCAGCTCCTGTCTTTTATTTTTCTCGTAATCCATCCAGGATTACGACGCATCGGCAAGATGGCTACTACGTGAGCGATGTCATCGACAACGTCGTAGTAAATGGCGTAGGGAAACCGCTTGGCAAGCATCCGGTAGAAGCCATGCTCTTTATTATGAATGCCTGCGTAGAGAATCAGGGATTCCATGTCGGCGAAGAGACTATCCCAGAAGTAATCACCAACACCGCGTTCCCTTTTATCATAAAAGGTTTTTCCGTCGTTCAGGTCATCAACGACATCTTTCAGGATGATGACGTCCTTAACCATCATGACTTGCGGCTTGCCCTCAGCTTTTCCAGGGAAATGAATTCTGCTTCACCGGTCTCGATCTTTTTTTTGCGCTCTTCCAGGACGTCCCGATGCCATTCAGGGGACTCTATTTCGGATGCTTCTTCAATGAGTGAGTCCCAAAGCGCCTCCATGGCTTGAAGACGCTCAACTCTGGTCATTTTCTTGATTTCCTGGGTGTTCATTTACTTCCCTCCCGTAAACTCAAGCTTCCTCCCCGTGTTCAATACGTTCGGCTATAACCCGAAGGGCCAAGAGCTGGGCTTTCCCCACCGCCGCGGCCGAAGTCTTCCCATAAGCCATCACTCCCGGCAATTCAGGAACTTCCGCCAGCCAGCGGCCGTCTTCCTCTTTTTCAATTTCAACCAAAAACTTCATTTTGTCCCTTACCCTTTTTTCGGATGGTCAATTATACCTTACCAAGCCGACTCGGGAAAGATTTTTAAAGAGATTTTGCTTTTTCGAAACACGACCTCGAAAAAGCAAAAGAGTCCGTCGCCGTGGCGAAAAAAATGCCCGAAGAGCCTGACGAGTAAGGAGTGGCAGGTCGCCGATCCCTGTCCCGTAGTGTCGGTGGCAAAAAAGGTCTTTAAGGCTCGGCCAGGGGACGGACTTCCCTGGACGACTGATGAAATTGACCGAAGCAAATAATTAGGGCATATTGATGCAGCTTTTGGAATCCTTTTAAATCCCCCCGCCCCCCCTTTACTAACTGGAGAGGGGCCACATTTTTTACTGGACACAAGGGAAATGCCCGAGTAATATAGGGGGCATGATAACCATATACCATTTGGAGTTTACTGAAGAGCTGATGGCCAAGATCAGTCAGACCATAGGGGAGCAACCCCAA
>JACRCA010000332.1 GCA_016234425.1 Deltaproteobacteria bacterium
GCTCGGGGCGAGTCAGGTTGTATTGTCGTAAGTCTTTCACTTGAGCCCTTTCAAAAAGATTGAATCGTTCCTCCATTATTTGAGTCAACCCATCCAATACCGAGAGAATATTCTCATCTGAAGGGTACACGATGGGCCGGTGAAGGAATGGCGATCCGGCCAGGGTAGGGAACGCCGTGCGCTTGGGGTCGATGAGTACCAACCCGAGCGTCTTTGGTGAATTTGAAGTGCAAAGGCTTCCCACCACCATCCTCAGCCACTCCGTCTTGCCGCTCCCATTTGCGCCAGCAACCAAAAAGTGAGAATGGTCTGGCTCAGCTAGGTCAGCATATTTCCATTTGCTTTCTACATCAACCCCGACGGGAAATGTGGAGACTCCTTTCGGACTGGGTTTTAGTTGGTTAGATAACTGGGCACCCCAGTCAACTGTCTGGCGATCCCGTCGCTGAACATCAATCGTAATTAGGCCACGTTCCAACGCAATTTGCGGAGGTTGCTCAACGCCGACATCACGAAGTCGCGGCCAAATCGTAGTAGCCATGTTTAGAACTCTGTCTGCTTTGACTCTTTGGGCCGGTTTAGCCAGGAAGCGATAAAAAGTCGGACCGCCAAGGGGTTTGCCTTCTAATTGAATGGGAGCCCCAAATTCTTTGAAGCCCGCAACGATTCGGCGGGCCATCTCCTTTAATTCTCCCTCCAGCTTGGCGGGTTCGGGTCCCCTATCCTTAACTTGAGCCAGCTCTCCAATCAAATTTTTCAAATGGGCTTGCGCTTCCCCCAATTCCTGAGCTCTCCAGACTCTTTCATGTGGCTCGGGTTGGAAGGTCCACAGCGCCAGATCTTTGGCCCCCTTGGACGGATCCATCTTTGAATAGAGCAGATGGTAAAGGCAAGCCTGGGTAAGATCGGCCTCCGGGCTTGTTTGGCCAAGCTTGAGCTCAACCGCACAAAGTCGGCCAGTACCCGGCTGCCTGAGGACAGCGTCTATCCGACCCTGGAGAATAACAAAATCTTCCCACCCGGGATCGGTCAACTCAGCCTGGACCTCCAGTTCATGATCGGCGAAGATGAACCGGCGCAGCTCTTCAATGGCCTGCGCTGGCTGACTTTGTTTGAAAAGGACATCACAAAGCCACTGGCACAGGTTTTCCACGGCCTTCCAGTAATTGAGAACTTCACTCGTTGAGCTTTGAAGCTCAGCCTTGTACTTAACCAGTTGAGGCCCAACGCACCAGAGATAGGTATGTTCAATAAGTTGTTTTTCCCAGGAACTCAAATTATAGTCCGCCTTCTCCAGGGGGCGTACAAGGTTTTCGGTGGGATTTGGACCGGTTAAAAGCCTGAAGGTTTCGTGAAAAAGATAACCGAGCAGGGCAGTCGATGATTCTCCCGGACCCGGGGCTTTTTGACCCCCGGCCGCGAGATAAATTGCTTTGCGCACTTCACTAACTGTCAGAATTCGCGGCATGGCTTCTCCATTAGGTACGATTCACCGCTTCGGGATTGAGAAAAAGGACCATCGGAGGTCCGGAAAGAAGTCCGGCAACTTCGGGCTTCTCGATAACCAATTGGGCCAGGTCGGTTTCACGTAGGGCCATTTTCTGAGCGGCATCCTTCAAGAGCACCATCCATTGCCCCTTGAGGGTTTCTATTAGCTTATCAATCAGCTCATCCAGGGGAGATATGGTAATCCCCTGGCAGGCGTCGATAAGCTCTTGTAGAGGTCTTGGGGTTTTTTTAACAAGCCAGCTTTTTAATTGCCCCATGGACATACTGGAATCGCCGATGCTCAGATCATTCTCCGCGGCCTTGTTCCAAAGCTCCCGCAGCACATTCAAGGACGCATAAGCTTCCGCGGGTGGACGAAGCACCTGCATTCCTTTTTGGACGAGGTCTTGCAACCTCCGCTGGGTTACGGTAGCCGTGGGCTTTATGGGCAGCCGCGCATCGCGCAAAAATATTAATCTATTCACTTGGCTACTGGAAATCATGGCTTGCAGTCGTCCTAAATGGCGGGCCAAGCTGGTCATATTTTCCGAATTCGATACACTTTTACCTGTCTTTTCCTTTTGGCCTTCCAGTAGGACGTGAATATCCCTTTCCGTACCTCGATGCACCCGCCATCCTCTGGGAGGTTTGGTCTGCAAGAGTCTGAGCAATCCATCTTCATATACGCCCTCATCCAATCGGACCTCAGGTTGCTGGAGTTGCTTTTCAAAGAGTTCGTTCCAATGCTGGGAAATGGCCTCCTCAGGTGGCGGTGGTGGTTTTATTGTGATTTCCTGTTTTAATTCATCGAAACGATGCCTTGCCCTGCGGATAAGATCACGGGCGGGTAAGCCTTCAGGAGGAACAATTTGTTCGATCCCTTCCCACGTGAATGGCCAAAGCGCTCCTCGTTTTGGATCTTTTTGCTGTAGGTCCGCAATCTCCTTCTGATTGTTAAGGCGGAATTCAATGAGCCGCTTGGCAGATTCCCGTGTTAGCGTCGTCAAAATCGATTCATCC
>JACRCA010000328.1 GCA_016234425.1 Deltaproteobacteria bacterium
AACGTTAGGGACCACTTGCGCCATGTTGGAGTCCACTGCATTGGTACCCTGGCACGAGCCAGAGAATAGCCATCAGTTTCATTTTGAAGACACCATCAAAGTAGGATCCTATCTCAACGAGCAGAATCTGGTGCGCATTTTGGTGGAGGAATCTCCCAAGCGCGTACTGGAACTGGAACGGCTGGGCGCATTCTGGGAGCGCACGGAGGAAGGAGACCGATATTTGCTCAGGATTGACGGCGGGCACAGTTACCCCCGTTCGGTTTATTTGGAAGACCGGCCCGGGAGGGAGATGCTGCGGGCCATGGGGGGCGAGATCCTGCGCCGGAAGATCCCGATCGCAGAAGATACCATGATCCTGCGCTTGCTCATGGATGAAGGGCAAGTGGCAGGGGCCGTGGGGTTGAATCTGTTCACGGCCGAGATGGTTGGATTCAAAGCCAAAACCATCATCCTCGCCACCGGCGGAGCCGGGAACGTCTATCCCTTTACCACCAACCCAGCCGATGTCACCGGGGACGGCTATGTTCTGGCCTTGGAAGCAGGGGCGGAGCTGGTGGATATGGAGTTTGTGCAGTTCTATCCCCTGGGCTTAATCTTTCCGGAATCCCTGAAGGGAATGCTGGCTGGAACCTTTTATTACTCCAGGCTTATGAATGCCAAAGGGGAACGCCTGATGAAATATTACGATCCCCGGTTGGAGATGGCTACCCGCGATATCATCGCCCGGGCCATCTACTCGGAGATTCAGAAGGGCAATGGCAGCCCCCGGGGAGGCGTATTGTGCGACATGACCTACAACCCTCCTGGCTTTATCAAAAAGCAGCTTCCGGCCCTCAATGATTTTTATTTAAAGATCGGGATCGATGTGGAGAAGGAGATGGTAGAAGTGGCCCCGACCTGCCATTTCTTCATGGGAGGCATTCGAGTCAATGAGGAATGGCGCTCGACTATACCCACTCTTCTTGCCGCTGGCGAAGCAGGTGGGGGTGTACAGGGGGCCAACCGGTTGAGTCAGAACAGCCTTGCTGACATCATGGTCTCGGGAGGAAGGGCTGGAGACGCCGCAGGCCAGGAGGCCAAAAAGGTGGCCTCCTTTCGAAGAATGGATGATGGCCTGATCGAGCGGGAGCGCAGGAGGATCGATGAGCTTTTCGCCCGCCAGAACACGGATAACCTCGGCCCCAGGAAAATCAAGAATCACCTGAATAAGGGGATGTGGGATTGGGTCGGCCTCATCCGTAGCGGAACAGGATTGCAAAAAGCCCTGGCGGAAATCAGGTTAATGGAAGAAGAAGATCTTCTCCGGATTACCCTGGCCACTTCCTCCAGGAGATATAACCGGGAATTGATCGAGACCTTAGAGCTTACCAATCTGTTGATGGTAGCCAAGATCATTGCTACCCCTGCTCTCCACCGCCAGGAAAGCCGAGGAGCTCATTTTCGGGAGGATTTCCCAAAATGGGACACCCGAAACTGGCTGAAGCATTTGCGGATCAGCAAGAAAAGTGGAAACCTGCAAATCAGCGAAGGCCCGGTTAACTTATCGGAAATGAAACCACCGGAGGAAGATTGATGGAAGAAAGCCAAACCATCCGCATGACTCTCTCACGTTTTGATCCAGAGAGAGACGCGGCCCGCCGTATGGAAACGCACCTCGTTCCCTACACCCAAGGAATGACTATACTGGACGCTATTTTCTATGTGTACGAGAATATTGACCGCAGTTTAGCCTTTAGCTACGGATGCCGGTATGGACGCTGTGGACTTTGCGCAGTGAACGTCAACGGGAGACCCACCCTCATCTGCCAAACCCCGGCTCTCCAAGAGATGGTGGTGGAGCCACTGGCGAATTACCCTGTCGTGCGTGACTTGGTCATCGAGCGGGGAGGATTTGGAGAGCGGACCAGACCCTACCAACCATTCCTGGAGAGAGAAGCAAGATTTCTCGGAAAAGTGCCAGGTGGAATGCAGCCGGAAATTCTGAAACCGAAAGAATTCGAAATCTTTAAGACGGCCACCCGCTGCGTGGATTGTTACTCCTGCAATTCCATCTGCCCGATCGTCAGTGAAGAAAAAAGCACCGACCGCGGGCCCAACCTGATGATGCAGATGGCCCCTTATCTTTTTGATCCTCGGGACCGTCTTGACCGGACCGGTTTTATGCAAGAGCTTGCAGCCCTATGCCTCCTATGCGGAACCTGCGCAGAGAATTGCCCCAAAGACCTGTCCATCGATGAGATCATGGCTGAGGCCCGCGCTAAAGTAGTCGAGAAAAGAGGTCTCCCTTTCACCAAAAGATTTGCCTTGAATGCCTTGCTTTGGTCACGGGGGCTTTTATCCTTCCTGCTCAAAGGCAGCTCCTTAGTTCGCGGCCTCCTTTTTAAAAGAGTCCCCGGGGAGAGTGGACTCCATTTACGGTTTCCTCTGGGGAAAATCGACTCGCGGAGGGTCCTGCCAGAATTGGCCGAGGAATTCTTTTTGGATCAGTCCCCTCACGAGGTCATAGCTGTGAAGGAGAGCGACCGGGTCGCCTTTTTCGTAGGCTGTTCCATGAATTACCTCTTCCCCCAGCTTGGGCAATCCACCCTGCGCGTCCTGAACCGCTTTGGCGTGTCGGTCATCAGCCCGGAGGGGCAGAAGTGCTGCGGCCTCCCAGCCTACGGTTCCGGAGATTTGGCCTTGGCTAGAAAGTTGGCTCTGGCCAACATCGAAGCTTTTGAGAAAGTCCATTCGGGTAAGATCGTGGTGGCCTGTGGCTCCTGCGGGGCTCATTTGAAGAAACATTATCCCAAACTCTTCCAGAACGAAACCGCTGCCTTAAGAGAACGGGTAGAGCGTTTCAGCGAATCTATTATCGATCTTACCGTTTATCTGGCGGGGAGAATCAGCGAGGCCGCGCCCTCAACATGGATGAAAGAAAAATTGCCGGGCAGGCGAGTGACCTACCATGATTCCTGTCATTCAAAAAGGAAACTGCAAATTCAAGAAGAGCCACGGGCATTGCTCCGGACGGCAGGGGTGGAATTGGTCGAGATGGCGGCTCCTGACCAATGTTGCGGCCTGGGGGGAAGTTTTGGTTTGGAGAATTATGAGCTCTCCGCCAAGATTCTGGACCATAAGATGGAGGACGTAGAAAAAACGGGTGCAGAGATTGTAGCCACCGGCTGCATGGGATGTTTGATCCAACTGCAGCAAGGAATATACAACCGCGCTCAAAAGATCAAGGCCAAACATATCGTTGAAGTACTGGACGAGATGAGCGCATAGGGGGCGCATGATGCGAATGAGGAAGTTTGAATTTTTTTCTCCATCTTCCCTGGTTGAGGCCTTAGGGTTACTGAAACAACATGGGGCCAAGGCAAAGCTCATTGCGGGCGGAACAGACTTGGTTGTGCAGATGAAGGAAAAACTCGTCACTCCCGAGCGGGTAATTAACCTGCTAAACGTCCCGGAACTGATGGGGATGAGTGAAAATGGGAAAAGCTTGCGGATCGGCGCATTGGTCAAGCACGCCGCCCTGGAGAACTCACCCCTGCTGCGCGATGGATGGGAGATTTTGGCTGCGGCGGCGCATAAATTAGGTTCTCCTCAGGTCCGCCATCTCGGAACGCTGGGAGGGAATCTGTGTAATGCTTCCCCTGCGGCGGATACTGCTCCGGCGCTTCTTGTTCTGGAGGCAAAGGCTACCTTAGTCAGTCAAGAAAAGGAACGGCGCATTCCTCTGGGATCTTTTTTCACCGGGCCTGGCCTCACAGTTCTGAAAGAAGATGAAATTTTAAAGGAGATATTCATTCCTGAGGTTCCGGCAAATAGCTCATGGGCTTATTTGAAGCTGGGAAGACGGAAAAGCCTGGATTTGGCCTTGGTCAGCGTGGCCATCCTTCTATTTATGGACCCAGCGGCAGGGACTTGTCAGAAGGCGCGGGTGGCTCTGGGGGCGGTTTCTCCCACGCCCATGAGGGCCAGGGAGACAGAGAAGTTCCTGGAGGGGAGAAAACTGGAAGAAAAGGTAATCCGGGAGGCGGGGAAAATAGCTCAAGGAGAATGCCAGCCGATCTCGGACATCCGGGCCTCGGCTGAATACCGGAAAGAAATGGTCATGGTCCTTGTGGAAAGAGCTATCAAGAAATCTCTGGGCATCCCTATTCCCCCCACGGGAATTTAGAGTTCGGACATATGAGTTCGGAGTTCGGAGTTATTAGTTCGGAGTGTAAGCGTTTTGCCTTATAAAATTTCTCCGATTAGGTTGAGAACTATAGTGAACGGCACAGAAAAGTAGTCATTGCGAGGAGCGGAGCGACGCGGCAATCCCATGAGATTGCTTCACTCCGTTCGCAATGACAATACGGTGAATGTCAACTTATTAAGGTCGTTCGCTATAATTAAGAAAGGGTGGCAAGATGAAGTATGCTCTGACCTTGAAAGTGAACGATGAGCTTTACGAACTCGAAGTTCCCGCGAATTGGACTCTCTTGGATGTGATCCGGGATGAATTGGGGTTGACCGGGACCAAACAAGGATGCGGAAGTGGGGAGTGTGGGGCCTGCACGGTCCTCTTGGAGGGAGAACCAGTGAACGCCTGCCTGATTCTGGCCTTGCAGGCTGCCGGCAGGAGCGTGCTCACGATCGAGGGACTGAGCAAGGATAGAAAGATTCATCCGATCCAGGAGTCTTTCATAACTCAGGGGGCGATCCAGTGCGGTTTTTGCACTCCGGGCATGGTTCTTTCCGTCAAAGCTCTGCTGGACAGAAATCCAAAGCCAAAAGAGTTAGAGATTCGAGAGGCTTTGGCAGGAAACTTCTGCCGTTGCACGGGATACCAGAAAATTGTGGAAGCTGTCCTATCCCTGGCCAATAGATAATGTAGGGGCGATTCATGAATCGCCCCTACCAAATGCGAGGTTGAAAATGGAGGAATATTCAGTCATCGGCCGTCGGCTTCCCCAGATTGATGCCCGCGAACGGGCTTCGGGTGTGGCTGAGTTCGTCTCCGACATCAAGCTGCCAGGAATGCTCCAAGGGCGCATTCTGCGCAGCCCTTACCCTCACGCCCGCATTTTGCGTATCGATACGTCGAAA
>JACRCA010000333.1 GCA_016234425.1 Deltaproteobacteria bacterium
GGTTCACAAGGGGGACCTCACAGGGATCGAGATCGTATCCCGCCTCTCCGAGCAGGTATTCAAGCGGGAAATCGATTATTTAGACGAACATCGAGCTGTGGAGCTTCTCTGGGACAAGGGAGGCACCCGGATTGCGGGAGCTCTGCTTCTGGATATAGACCACGGGGAATTTCTGGTCGCTCATGCCCGGGCCACGCTCGTCTGCACAGGTGGAGGGCCGACGATGTACAAGCTCTTTGCCCCTTCCCTGGACAAATCGGCTGATGGCATCGCTCTCTGCTACCGCGCGGGGGCTGAGATGGTGGATATGGAGATGGTTCAATTCCACCCCACAGGCCTGATCGTGAAAGGTTCCAATACTTCGGGCACCTTACTGGAAGAAGGTCTCAGGGGGGCGGGAGCCCAGCTTTTTAACGCCGTAGGGGAGCGCTTTATGGAGCGGTATGCTCCGGAGGTGAAGGAGCGAGCCACCCGAGACATTGTTTCCCGGAGCAGTTTCATGGAGATCATGGCCGGAAGGGGAACTTCCAATGGGGCTGTCTTTATCGATGCCTCAGTGATGGGCCCAGATTTTGTAGAGAAGAATTTCCCTGGAATGGTCGAGCGCTGCCGGGATTACGGGTTTGACCTGGCTCGCGAGCGAGTGGAAGTCTCCCCTACAGCCCATTTCTTCATGGGAGGCGCAATGATAGACACCCGGTGCCACACCAGCCTCGATGGCCTGTATGCCGCAGGGGAAGACGCAGGTGGCGTCCATGGAGCGAATCGTTTGGGCGGTAACGGCATCGCCGACTCTACGGTCTTCGGGGGAATTGCCGGCGATACGATGGCCAATGAGGTGGTCAGTCGGGAGCTTGCCCCCTTTGATGAGAACCAGGTTGAAGAAACTATCAAGCAGGCTGCGGCTCCGCTGAAGCGCGAAGGATTGGACATTTATCCCTTGCGGGAAACGCTGCGCTTGAGCAACTGGGAAAAACTGGGGATCATCCGGGAAGAGAAAGGACTGCGGGAAGGCCTGCAAACGATCCTGGAATTGAAAGAAAAAATGGAGCAAGTGGGAATTGCCGGGGGCCGGGCTTACAACATCGCTTGGAATGACTGGTTGAACATGCGCAATCTGCTGGAGGTCTCGGAGATGGTCGGAAGATCAGCCCTGGAGCGCAGAGAATCTCGTGGCGCCCATTACCGGAGTGATTTTTCCAAGAAAAAAGACCGAGAATACCTGAGAAACTTTTTCCTTAAGCGCGAGAAGGGGGAGATGAAAATCTACCACCGGCCAGTGATTCTAAACCGTCTGAAGCCGGAAGACATCGGGTTCGAATAGAAAGGAATTTTCACCACAGAGAACGCCGAGAGCGCAGAGACCAAATAAAATTCGAAATTCAAAGTATGAATCCCGCGAATCGCGGGAGGAAACAATGCCCGGTAGGGGAAATGATACTTTTTAGGAAATCATCAATTTGGGAAATTAGAGTTTTAGATTTGTTTAGGATTAAGGGAATTAAGATTTCGAAATTAGACTTTTCTCGGCGTTCTCCGCGCGCTCTGCGGTGAAAAATTGAGGAGAAAAAAATGGCGGATGGAAGGGATTTGATTTTGAAGAGGGATGTAGGGGATTTACAGGTCTGGCGAAATACGCTTCCCGGAATGTGGGCTTGGCTGCTGCAAAGAGTTTCGGCCATCCTCATCCTGCTCTTTTTAACGCTGCATTTCTTCCTTCCCTACCGGCGGCCGTTGCAATTTCTGTTGCTTTTAGTGGTGGCCCTCCATGCTTCCCTGGGGATCCGAGTCTTCCTGATCGACCTGGGGGCAAACGTAAAGACGCAAAAGGTCCTTTTTATCATCTTCCTAATTCTGGCTGCCTTTGGGCTGATTTTCATATGGAATTATCTGCCCCTCGGGGGGTAAAAAACATTCACCACAGAGAACGCAGAGGACGCAGAGTGTAAATTTAGATTAAAAACGAATTTAAAAAGCAAAAAGCGAAATAAAATTGAGTTTTGATTTTATTATTCTCTGCGTGCTCTGCGGTTAAGGTAAAAAAGGAAAAATGATTTATACCTTTAAAATATTCCGGTTTGATCCTGGGCGAGACTTGCAGCCTTACGAGCAGGAATTTCCCGTGGATTTGGGGGATGCGGAAAAAAGTACTGTCCTGGATGCCCTCTTCAAGATCCAGCAAATTCAAGATAAAACTCTTTCATTTCGTTATTCCTGCCGTCTGGCCATGTGCGGTTCCTGCGCTCTGGTGATCAATGGAAAAGAGGGCCTGGCCTGCAAAACTTTGATCAAAGACCTCGGTTCAGGACCGATCGCTCTTAAGCCCTTAAGCCATATTCCCATCCTTAAGGATCTGACAGTGGACCTCAAATTCTTGGTTAGCCGGTTTAAAAAAGTGGACCCCTACTTCGTTCCTAAAACCCAAGCGCTCGAACCGGCAAAAATCAAACCTACCTCCAAAGAGCGTGAGATGATCGGTTTGAACACGGAGTGCATTGCCTGTGGTTCCTGCGTTTCGGCCTGCACGATGATGCACTGGGACCCAAACTACCTGGGTCCCATGGGCTTGAACCGGGCGTTCTGCCTGATTGCTGATTCCCGGGATTTAGCGGGTAAGCGATTGGAGCAAGTTGCCGGGGAAAACGGAATTTACCGCTGTCACATGGAATTTAACTGCACCGATGTTTGTCCCAAGCACATTAGCCCAACCAGAGGCATCCATTATTTAAAGAGAAAGATTTTCTGGCAGGCAGTGAGGAACCTGAATCCATGGCCAAAGGGGAAGGCTGAATGAGACGACGGAAGATAGTTCGGCGAATTCCCCTAGCCGGTACCATACAACAAGTCAAGAGAATCCCCCCTCGCCCCCCTTTGGTAAAGGGGGGTTGGGGAGACTTGGAAGCTATTTTCTGCATAATTTTGGCCTGTTTGGTTTTCCTCGGGGTATTTTGTTCTGCCGCGTGGGCCAAGACCGCAGGATATTGCTTGGAATGCCATTCTCCAAAGTCTGCCCAACAACTTGATCATTCTGCCTTCGCCGAGGACCGCAGCATCTATCAGGCCAAACTGGA
>JACRCA010000334.1 GCA_016234425.1 Deltaproteobacteria bacterium
CCTTGCCCCTTCGCTTATGGAGGCCAATGTCGTTCCATCGGGACTGAATTCCAATAGGTTGACAGGGCGGTCAGGGTCTTCAGATGGAGGCTTCAACGTGTAGAGCCATCGGTTGGACTTGAGATCCCAGACGATGATCTTTTCCAGTTGGGGAACTTTCTCGCGGAAGCGCAGAGCCTTGTCCAGCTGCTCCTCATTCTCCACGAAGTAGAAACGGGAGTTAGAGTGGTCCACGACGTACTGGCATTGTTCCCAGCTATTCGTGGCATAGACCCCTACAGTTACTCCCCCAGCGTGCATCGTCCCCAGGTCGATGTAAACCCATTCCGGGCAGTTATCCCCGATAACCGAAACACACTCCCCGTGTTTCAAACCTAAGGAGAGCAGCGCCAAGCATATGCCCCTCACTTTCTCGTTGTACTGGTTCCAGGTCACATCATGCCAGATACCCAGTTTCTTATACCGGAGAGCCACTTTGTTTCCCGACAACTGAACGCGAGACTGGAAAATCTGGGGAACGGTCTCGCCTTCAGCAAAGGTCACTTTTTCCATATACTCCCTCCTGTTGACCTCCCACCCTTCACCCATCCTCCAGGGAAGGAAAGGAGAGGGATTGGATCATTTAAGCGGCCCATGAAATTTACGCTCCCGCGGGTTGAATTGGATAATAAAATTTTCAAAGGCAATCTCGATATGCCCTCCATCGCCCAACAAAGGCTGTTTCTCCTTGCGCAAGCGGTAAAATTTCGTTACCCATTGCCCAGGGGAGATCGAATAACCCAGGGTTTCAATGTCTCTGTAAACCTTAGGCTCCAGATAGGCCCGGATGGTTTTTACCTGCAACACTCCAGAGCTGGCCTTCTCATTCTTAATCTTCACCTTGAGGGAGGACATTCTGATATCCCCCTTTTTCAAACTGCCCTTGCCGTGCATCTGAACTTCTAATTTGAAAGCATAGGGCTTTTCCGCAAAGATTTTTGTCTCGCTGATAGAGAAAGCCCAGAGGTTGGTAGGAAGCACTATTGGCCAAAACAGGGTGAGCCCTAAGGAGAAACAGATGATCCTGAAAGACCGAGTCAGGCTTTGCCCCTGGCCAGATCGTTTGGAACTCTCCCGCTTTGAATTTTGACCGGAAAAAATCTGACCCCATTTTTTGCCGCGGTTATTCATCTCCTGGAGGATTATGAGAAGTTCGCCAGAATTGTCAAGAGTGATTTTCATATTGCTGAGATTTTGGGATGGCGGATCCAAATAGACTCTTCTCCCATTTATAATAAAGGTGAGGTTGCTCGATGGTCACCACAGTATCAGCGGGGACGTCCTGGGTAATCCAGACATTGCCCCCGATGACCGAGCGGGCGCCGATGACGGTGGGGCCAAGGATCGTGGCATTTGAGTAAATGGTGACGTCGTCCCCAATAGTCGGATGGCGTTTAATTCCGCGGATCAGGTTTCCATGGTCATCCTTGGGAAAACTCAACGCTCCCAGAGTCACCCCCTGGTAAATTTTTACCCGTTCACCGATTTCGGTGGTTTCTCCGATTACCACTCCAGTACCGTGATCGATGAAGAAATTTCTCCCAATCTTGGCCCCCGGATGAATGTCGATTCCCGTGACACTATGGGCATATTCGGTCATGATCCGGGGAAGTAGAGGGGCTCCCTGAATATGTAGTTCATGAGCTGCGCGACAGACCATGATCGCCAGGATGCATGGGTAGCTGAAGATAATCTCATCCAGGCTCTTGGCGGCCGGGTCCCCGTCATAAGCTGCCTTTACATCGCCCGCCAGGATTTCCCGGAGAGCGGGAATTTTCTCTAAAAAGGCCAGGGCATCTTTTTGCCCTCGATCCAAACATTGGGTGCAGAGGCTATGGAGTCGGCGGCATTCGTGCCGGATCGATCGGGCAATTTGCGTAGCGAGTTTCTCGAAGACGCGGTTGGCCACATTTCCTACGTGATAATTCAAGGAATGAGAATCAATTCCCTGTTGATGGAAATAACCGGGGAAAAAGAGGTCTTTGAGATCTTCGAGGATCTCGATGACCGATTCCTTCGAAGGAATCATGGCTGCGTCGTAATGGGCAATCGCGGTCTCGCGCTGGCAGCTCTCGACGATTTCATCGATGATCTGGGGAATTTGGCCGCGGTATTCCTCGGTGAATTGGACATCTACCTGGCACTGATCCCCTGTTAATTGACTTGTTTTCTCTTCCATGGTTTATTCCTTTCCTTACCTCCTTTTTTCTTTTCTGGCCGCCAGTCTTCGGGCAGCCATGTTCCCGTTGGCTAAAATCGTCCTTCTCCTGATGGCCTGCGATGGAAACGGGCGCCGAAGAAAATAAGGAAGAAAAGCCCTGAGACCGAAACGATCGTTCCAGAGGAGGGCCAATCTAAATAGAAGGCCATGATCAATCCGGTGACCGCTGAAATCCCTGCCAGGATTGCCGAGATGATCAGGGCTTCTTTAAAACTTCTGGCCACCTGGAGGGCCGCAGCTGCCGGGATGACCAGGAGGGCAGATACCAGCAGGATTCCCACCACCCTCATTCCCAAAACAACGGTCACGGCCGTCAGAATGGCCATCAAGGCCTCCAGCCTCTTCACCCGCACTCCTGAGGTTTTTGCCGATTCGGAGTCAAAGGTGAGAAAAACAAATTCTTGATAAAAAAGGGCCACGGTAATTAAAACAGCGAAAGCCAGGATAAAAGCCATCCATACTTCCACCGGGTCGATGGCCAGAATGTTACCAAAAAGGTATCCGAATAGGTCCACGTTGAAGCTACCCGCCAGGGTGACTAAGAGGATTCCCAGGGCCATTCCCAAACTGCTGATGATGCCAATGGCTGTATCCCCATAAAGACCGGCTCTCTCTTTCAACTTCAGGATACCCAGAGCCGAGAAGACCGCCACCCCTAAGGCTACCAGAATGGGAGTGACATACAGTAAAAGTCCCAGAGCCACGCCCCCAAACGTAACATGGGCCAGGCCATGGCCAACCATAGCATCCCGTCTGAGGACTAAGAACACTCCCAGGATGCCACAGGTGACCGAGATTAAAAAGCCAGCCAGAAATGCCCTTTGCATGAAGGCATAGGAGAAAAGGTTTTCCATGGGTAGGTTCAGTGGCGGTGACAGATGAGGTGGTGCTCCCCCTGGAGAAGTTCCTGCACCACCGCGGAGCTGCAAAATTCTTCGTGCGTCCCGTGGAAAAAAAGACGCTGGTTGAGGCAGGCGACCTTGTTGGCGTGCTTGGTGATGATCCCGAAATCGTGGGTGATGAGGACGATGGTCAGGTCTTCCTTGCGGTTAAGTTCGGCGAGCAGGTCGTAGAATCGGGCCTGCGTTTCTCCGTCCACGCCAGCCGTGGGCTCATCCAGAAAAAGTACATCTGGACCATTCACGATAGCCCGGGCAATGAAGACCCGTTGCTGCTGTCCTCCAGAAAGCTCCCCAATCCGTCGCCCTTTCAATTCTTTCAGGTGCACTTGCTCCAGGGCCCTATCGATAGCAGATTCATCCTGCCTGGTCAGCAGGCGGGGGAAACGCTTCCTGGAAAGGAGGCCCATGGCCACGATCTCTCGCACAGAGGCCGGAAAGTAGGCATCCAAGTGGGTGGCTTTTTGGGGCACGTAGCCGATGCGGTGCCATTGAGTGAATTGATCTACATCCTGCCCCAGCAGCACAACGCGTCCGCTGGTAGGCTTGAGGATTCCCAGGATGATGCGGATCAGGGTGGTCTTACCAGACCCATTGGGGCCGATCAGAGCCAGAAAGTCCCCCCGGGAAATGGAGAAAGACACATTCTGGAGTACTTCCAGGCCATTATAGTTGAAAGAAATGTTCTCGACCAAAATGAGAGGATTATTGTTGAACACTTTCTCATCCCACTCGCAATTTTGGGGTTCCCGCCCTGGCAAACTATGGCAATACAAAAAGGCTGGGGTGTTCTGTTCCTAAAAGTATCCTATCGATTTCCCCGCGGATTTGCAAGCCATTTTTGGATCTTGCCACTCCAAGTTTTTAATCAGTGCTTAGCTCATGTTTGACTCGGGCGCAGGGAAGATGCCCGCAGCCCGCATCGGCGGGAAAGGACTTTCCTGAAGGATTCTCCCCTGCCTTCCGCAAAAGGACGCGGGGCGACTCGATGGCGGAACTCCTTTCCTTCCGCCATCGGGAGCCCCGGCCCGTGCTCAGGAGCAATAAGTGCCTTATGCGGGCGAGGACAGCGGCCCTGCACCCGAGTCCGCCTCAGGTTTATGAGGAAATGATTTCCCTTCATATGGAAAAATTGGGGGTGGCAAGATTTTTGGATAGGGATGGCCATCTATCGCTTGGATATGGCCTTTCCCTTCATGCGAAAAGGATAGACATAGATGGGAATTTTATATAATATATCTTCTAAATTTTTCTGCGAGAACAGCGCCTTCTTTCTTTTTCTCAGAGCACTGTATTTCCTGGCTCGAGAAGTTGGAGGGTAATTTTCATGCTTTCTTTGATGAGTTCGGCGGATATCTTTCTTTTTCACCTGATCAACGGGCAGGGAAAGAATTCCTTTTTCGATTGGTTTATGCCTTTCATGACCGACCTGAAAAATTTCACCTATGTTCTTCTGCTGCTGGTGTTTTGGGTCCTCTGGAAGCAGAGGAAGGCCGGAGTGGTCTTTTTGGTTTTTGTTGGGGTCACGTTAACCATAACAGATCAGTTTTCCAGCCACCTGCTTAAAGACTGGGTGGGACGAATCCGGCCCTGTCATGTGCTCAAAGGGGTTCATCTCCTGACGGATTGCAATACATCTTATTCCTTCCCTTCTTCCCATGCCGTGAATATCTTTGCCGCGGCTTTTTTCCTCTCCCAGCCACTGAAAAGATTATCACCCCTGCTCTATGGTATTGCTGCGGTGGTGGGATATTCCCGGGTCTACATGGGCATCCATTATCCTTTCGACGTCATCGGTGGGGCAGGCCTTGGCCTGCTCATCGCCTGGCCGATGCGCTGGCTGAAAGATCGGGTTGTGTTTCGTTTCGCCCTCTCATCAGCTGCGAAAACAGGGAAACAAGCTTGAAAGGATGGAACTCTTTTTTTCAACTTTAGGCACTTTAGTGCACTTCGCACTTTAGGCACTTCATACTGAGTTCGGAGTTAATAGGCGGTTTATTTCATAACTTTAGGCATTTTAGCGCACTTTACTCACTTTAGGCACTTAGAGAGGTATTCACCATGCGAAGCAATGCGGAAATCGTCGTAGATGTGCTGGAACGGGTGGGAATCCGGTATGTTTTCGGATATCCCGGCGGGCAGAACGCCAGGTTTTTAGAAGCCATGTATGGAAGCCAGGTGGAGTTTGTCCTCGTGACCCATGAGGCCTGTGCAGGTTTCATGGCCGATGTCTATGGACGCCTGACCGGAAAACCTGGAGCCTGCCTTTCCACACTGGGGCCGGGAGCCACCAACATGGCCACAGGCGTGGGGAATGCCTTTCTGGACCGGGTGCCACTATTAGCTTTTACAGCCCAGATGGGCAGGTTTTGGAAAGGACGCAAAGTCCAGATGCATATTGATCATCAGAAGCTCTATGCTCCCATCACCAAATGGAGCGCTCAGCTTGAGACCGGCAAGGTCTATCCCACAATGAAAAAAGCCGTTGAGGTGGCTCTGGCAGAGCAACCTGGTCCAGTGCATCTGGATTTCCCGGAAGACATGGCCGAAGAGCTATCTGGGGAGAGTCCTGGAGAGTTTCTTCCTCTGCCTCCCTCTCCTCCTCCTTTTGATGAAAAATCATTTAAAACGGCTGAAGAGTTGATCCGCAAGGCCAGGTACCCATTGGCGGCCATTGGTCTCACCATGAACAGGGCTCGGGCTACGAGAGAGCTCAGGGAGTTTACCAACAAACATCAACTTCCGGTTGTTACAACTCTGATGGCCAAGGGGCATGTAGAGGAAGAGGGCTCTCAGCTTGTTGGAGTGGTAGGGCGGGCTCGGAGAGACATCGTCGCGGAATATTGCCAGCCGGCGGACCTGGTGATTGCCATCGGTTATGACCCGGTGGAGTTCAATTACGAAGATTGGGTGCGCAAGGACCTTCCCCTCATTCATATCGATACGGTTCCCGCAGACATTGCCAGCGATTACTCGGTCCCCTGCCAGGTGATCGGGGATATTCGGGAAATTCTGAAGAATCTCTCAAAAATGCCCAGGTTACAGCACCAGTGGAACCTGGAGGCGTTGCGGGTACACCGCCAGAAACTCTATCAAGCCCTGACTCCAGCGCAAGCAAATTTTTCGCCCCACCACGCCCTTTTGGCCATGCGTGAGGTTCTTCCATGGGACGGCCTTCTGGTGGCAGACGTGGGAGCGCACACCCATATCATCGGGCAGCTTTGGGATACGCGGGGACCGGGGAATTTCTTAGTTTCCAACGGCTGGTCTTCCATGGGTTTTGGTATTCCGGCAGCCATTGCAGCCAAGCTTTTACTGCCGGAGCGGCCTGTAGTGGCTTGCGTTGGGGATGGTGGATTTCTGATGATGGCGGGGGAGATTAACACGGCCGTTCGACTGCGGTTGCCCGTAGTTTTCGTGATCTTTCGAGATCGCTTTCTCAGCCTTATTAAGGTAAAGCAAAGGCGCAAAGAATTTCACCAGTATGGCGTAGAGCTCTTCAGCTCAAACTATTGCTCGAGCGATAACTTTTTTGGCGCAAAGGTAGTCGTCGCCCGGGAGGAAGAAGAGTTTCGTACAGCCCTTAAACGAGGCCTGGAGGGGAGTGAGCCATTGATCATCGAAGCCGTGGTAGATCCATCAGAGTATGATGTGATTGTTTGAAACTTCTGGGAAACTGCCTTTTGCGGGGGAGGGCTTGCCCTGTGGAGTAAATTCTGCTACTCCACAGGGCAAGGGTGTGGGGTTCTTCATCGCGCGAGCCGCGCTCGCTTTAGAGGTTGTCAAATCTGTTGACCCTCTAAAAGCTTCCAAAAGAAAAGCGGCCGGGAGATAACCTTCCCGCGGCTATCGCCTCACTGCATTTTCCCCCAAAAGGATTTGAATTTTTGGCTTTGAGCGCCGGGTGCTCTATTCCGCGTTGATTTGCGATCGGCGGGAAGGGCCCCGGCCTGGCCGATCCCGGATTCCCGATTTCAGAGTGCGGAATTTTTGCTGTTTATATTCATTTCTAATTCCGCAATTCCTGAAATCCTACTTGACATAACTGGTTTGTTGATCTAATCTAAATTTAAATTGACGCGGGGTGGAGCAGTCTGGTAGCTCGTCGGGCTCATAACCCGAAGGTCCTTGGTTCAAATCCAAGCCCCTCTACCAATGATTTCGAGGGGTTGCGTGCTTTTGCTTGCAGCCCCTTTTTGCTTGGTGTCCATATTGGTGGCTACTGGCGAAGTTTTCTCCCGTTCTGGGGTCCATTTTATAGCCGCTAACTCTGCTTCAGTAACGAGATTGTATCGCCTGAAACAGGCCATTGTTTTGTGGCCGGATAAGGCCATGATCTTGAAGTAGTCATTCCCGGCCAGGCGAAGATTGTTTAAAGCGCAATGCCGCAGGTCGTGAAACGTGAAGTCCTGGATTCCAGCATCCTGGCAAGCCTTCTTAAATGCGTTTCTGAACTCGTCAAAAGACACACCGTTTAGAAGAAATACCCTGTCAGTGTGTAACCCCCTGGGGAGCTTTTTAATGGATTCTGCCACCTTGGGGTGGATTGGGATTACTCTTTTCTGATCGGTCTTGGTCCTTTCTGGTGCAAGGCGGATGAACCCTTTTTGCAGGTCCACTTCCGGCCATGTCAGATTGATTATTTCAGCCCGGCGAAGGCCCATAAAATAGGCAATTTCCACGATTGGCCGGATATACAGAGGGCAGGCGGCCAAAAGTGTTTCAAACTCTTCTTGGGTGAGAATCTGCATTCTGACGTTGTTCTCTGAAAGTTTTTTGACAATGCCAATGGGGTTGTGGAGTAACCTTTTATGGCGAACCGCGCGGTTAAAAATGGTTTTTAAACAAGCCACTTCTTTATTGACCGTTGCCGGGCGGATACTCTGCCCAGGATGGCGGGGGGATTCTTCCGCGAGTCTCTTTTGTTGATAGGATTCTACCCTGCCGGGTGTTAGGTCCTTAATCTTTGTTGCTTCCCCAAGGATGCGTTTTAAATGGCCGATCATTTCCTTGTCTCTACGGTAAGAGTCTTTTGCCTTTGCTTCAGGCAATTCAAGATACCATGCGCATAGTTCCCCCAGGGCAAGCCGGGCGGCGGGGTCCTTTTCAATATATCGTTCCTCCGTTCTTGCCTTTAAGACCTCCCTTAGCCTTTGTTGGGCGGCCTCTTTATTCGGTCCTATTCTTTCC
>JACRCA010000329.1 GCA_016234425.1 Deltaproteobacteria bacterium
AAAACCCCATGGAGGCTTCTTGTCGGGCCCATCTGGAAACCCGTTTCCACGTCCCTCTCCAGGAAGTTGGAGGTTAAGTTGCCAGCTTATCTTTGGCAACCGGCAGGAATAAATATGGTTGAAAATCACTTTATTGTCAAGACCACACTTTGCCTGTTATTCCTTAATCTTAGACCCTTTGGACCCTGGAACCCTTGAACCCTTTTTTCTTCTATTAAAACATTGACAGGGCGGGTAATGTGCTGTTAAAAGTTTCTTAGCATAACCATTTGTAGAGAAGGGAGGAAAAAGTGGCTTCGAAGACTTTAGAAGATGCGCTGAATTACCTATTCCTGCACAATACCATCAGAAAGGACATCCAGGAAGGAAAGGTTCCAGTGATCGTCCGGGGTGAAGGAAACTATGTTTATGATGAAGAAGGAAACCGCTACCTGGACCTGATGGCTGGGAACACCCGTCCGAACGCCATCGGTTATGGGCGGGAAGAGGTCGCCCGGGCCATGTACGACCAGGCCATGAAAATGCATTATTTCACTCCAGCATTTTTCATCACTCCTCCGGCAGTGGAGCTGGCCAAAAAACTGGCTTCCATCCTCCCCGGCGGGCTGAGGACCACCTGTTTTGTCTGTGATGGATCAGAGGCTGTGGAGTCAGCTTTCAAAATCGCCAAGCAATACCATTATTTTGCCAACAAACAAAAACGCTTCAAAATCATATCCCGGCAAAACGCCTACCACGGCATGACCATGGGTGCCTTGAGTGCCCTCGGCTTTCTGAATCCCATGCGCAACGTCATGGCTCCCCTGGTTCCAGGGCATGCTTTTCTCATCCCCCCTTATTGTTACCGATGTCCCTTAAACCTGACCTATCCAGCCTGCGACCTGGCCTGCGCCGATGCTTTGGATTCTTTGATTCAATTCGAAGGGCCGGATCTGGTTGCCGCTTTCATTGCCGAAACGGTAATGCAAGGGGTGGGCGCCCTACCACCGCCGGAAGGTTATTTCGACCGGGTCAGGCAGATCTGCGAAAAATACGGGGTTCTGCTGATCATCGATGAGGTGATCGTGGGTTTTGGCCGGACAGGCAAAATGTTCGCTGCCGAGCATTACAACATCCGACCGAACATCATGACCATGGCCAAGCAACTGACTGGTGGTTATGCTCCTTTGGGAGCAGCCAGCACAACTCGCCAAATCGCGGAAGCCATTCCCACCTTCTTGCATCTGCATACTTATGGGAACCATCCGGTATGTTGTGCCGCGGCCTTAGCGAACCTCGAGATCATCGAGAAGGAGAACTTGGTGGCCAATGCTGCGGAAATGGGAAAATATTTCCTGGAAGGACTGAAGCAGCTTACAAGACATCCCATCGTTGGCGAGGCCCGGGGCCTCGGGTTGTGGTGTGCCATTGAAATTGTCCAGGATAAGAAGAACCGCGCCCCCTTTCCAGCGAAAGATAACATTACCTCCCAACTAGCCCTGGCTGGAAGGGACCGTGGAGTTATCATCCGGGGCATGGGAGGAAACGCCCTGGAGTTTGCCCCACCCTTGACTATCACTCGAAAAGAAGTGGAGGAGGGGGTGAAGGGCATCGACCAGGCCTTGTATGACGTGGAAAAGAAGATGGGGTATTAGGAGAGATTCCTCGCGGCCCTGGCCCCTTCTTCAGTCGCTTCCATAATCCGGCGGGGCTGGAGGGCATCTCCGATAATGAAGTGCGGAATTCCCCGGGCCTGTAATGTTTTTCTGAGGTCGTCCCGGGGTTTCAGGCCGGCGGCGATGATCACCTGGTCCACGGGGGATAAGATCTGCTCTTCTCCGTCCGAAAGGATGGTAATCGAATTCTCTTCAATTCTCCGGATAGCAGTGTTAAAGAGAAGTTTACAATTCCCTTCCCTGAGCCGGGTGTGGAGCATGTAGCCATGGGAAGTGATTTTGAGAACGGGTGAACGTTTGAGGACCTCGATCAGGGTGACCTGTGCCCCCCTTTTTAACAAAAAGTCTGCTGTCTCCATGCCAATCAATCCTCCACCAATCACAACCGCATGCTCTCTCGGATCCACTTCCCCGCTGAGGATCTGCCAGGCATCGGAAACCATCCGGAGGTCAATCCCAGGAATATCGGGTATGATTTTCTCCCCCCCGGTGGCCAGGATCACGGCATCCGGCTTTCCCTCTTCGATCATCCTCTCCGTGACCTTTGTGCCTGTATGCAGAGTCACTCCCAATTTTTTCACCTGGGAGGTAAGCCAGGTACCCCAATCTCCGTAAATGCTTTTATGGGGAGCTTTGCAGACAAAACGCAACTGCCCGCCCGTTGTTTCTTCTTTTTCAAAAAGCGTAACCTTGTGTCCCAGTCTGGCTGCCTCATAAGCTGCCGTAAGCCCACCAGGTCCCGCTCCAACCACCCAGACTCGACGCCGCACCGCAGCCGGGCCCGATGGATAGATGAGTTCCTGGCCGGTTTCCGGATTGATGGCGCACCGAATATTCCCCTCCCCCAATATCAAGCGCTCTATGCACCCCTGATTACAAGCGAGGCATACTCGGATGTCTTCGTGGCGGCCTTCCCTGGCCTTGGTCAGAAAATCGGGATCGGCTAAATACTGGCGTCCGAAGGCTACCAGGTCAGCTTCTTTCCGGGCGATCACTTCATCAGCTAGGTTAGGGTCGGTGAATCGTCCAACGGCAATAACTGGGACGTCCACTACTTCTTTCACCTTTTTTGCCCTCCAGACATTGAATCCAGGCTCATATTCGATCGGGGCACTGGTGATGCCGGCAGGGCTCCCGTGCGTTCCCAAAGAAGCATGAATGATGTCCGCACCGGCTCTGACTAACTCCGGCAGGAGGGGATTTATATCCTCAATCGTATATCCCCCCTTGATACATTCCTCAACGGAAATGCGTAAAGAAATCGGGAAATCCTCGCCTACACGCCTGCGGACTTCCTCAAGCACCTCCAACATAAATCGGCTACGGTTTGCCAGGGTGCCCCCATACTCATCGGCGCGCTGGTTCGAAAGGGATGATAGAAACTGGGTTAATAGATATCCATGCGCACCATGGACCTCCACGGCATCAAAGCCCGCTTCCCGCGCCCGCCGCGCCGCAGCTCCAAAGGCGGCGATGATCTCTTGAATCTCTTCACGGGTCATTTCTCGGGGGGTCAAGCCGAAAACCAGGCTGCGGATTGCTGAGGGGGCGATGGCCTTTTTTTCTTGCAAAAGATGAAGGCTCTCCCTTCCGGCATGGTGGAGCTGTAAGGCGATCTTGCTGCCGGCGGCATGGGCCACATCGGCCAATCTTTTCAAACCCGGGATAAAGCGGTCGTCATAGACACCCAGCTCACAGTTGATGGCCGAGCCGCTGGGGTAAACAGCCGAAACTTCTGTAATGATCAGGCCGGCCCCTCCCCTCGCCATGCGCTTCAGATAGGCCAAGTTGGCTTCGCTGACCGTGCCGTCAGCATTTCCCAGGTTGGTTCCCATGGGTGGAAGGACCACCCGGTTGGGAAGCTCCATCGTCTTTATTTTGACTGGGGATAATAAATTTTGTAGGGAATTCATCCTGAACTCCAGGCCAAATCTGCCATCCCCTTAAGACCCATTTTGGTTCCTTATTTCAGCTGGGAAAAGTCAAATTCCCCCTGCTCCAGCTTTCCTTTGAAAGGCGATATGTCTCTCTTCGACTTAATCGCCCTTTGGATCTCCTCGCTTCCCCGGATATCGCCCAGTAAAATCACTCCAATAATGGCATTGTCTTTGATGACTAATTTCCTATAAATCTTTTTTCTTTCATCCTTGGTGATGATCGACTCCATCTTCCCTTCGCCGTCAATCTCTCCGGCGGCGACCAGATCAATCCCTACAACCTTCAGCGTGTTGGATGGAACCGTCCCGGCATATTTCGTCTCTACCCCGGCCATGTTGGCTCCAGCGATTCTCCCCTGCTCCATGGCTGCGGGCCAAATCCCGTAGAATTGTCCCCGATGTTCGATGAGGTCTCCAGCCGCATAAATCCCTTCCAGGCCTGTTTTCATCGTGTCATCTACCTTGATTCCTTTATCGATTGGCAGACTCAAAGATCTTCCCAGGGTAAGCTCTGGCCGCACACCCGCTGAAATCAGCACCATATCGGCGGATAAACTTTCACCCCCTTCCAGATTGACCCGAAGACTATCTTTCTCTGGGATGATTTCCCGGGTCTTGGCCCCGAGATAAAAACGAAAATCCATCTCCTCCATCTGTTTCTGCAGGATGGCAGCTCCCGGAACATCCATCTGCCGCGGTAAAAGCCTCGGGGCAAATTCGACAACGGAAACTTCCAGGCCGAGCTTCCTTAAACCATTTCCAGCTTCCAGCCCTAAAAGTCCGCCGCCTACGACGACTACCTTTTTCGATCTTTTAGCCCTTT
>JACRCA010000330.1 GCA_016234425.1 Deltaproteobacteria bacterium
CTCAGGAGTGATCAGATTCAGGCGAAGCGACATTGAGGAGTTTCTTCAGAGATCAAGGGTTGAGAGAAAGGACTGAGGATGAAAACCTACTTATTGCGTATCAGTAGGCCGATTTTTTTCTTTGAAAATACAGGATGATGCAAACCCTTCCCACTAATTTCCCACTGTCAGAAGCAGAAAAAAATGGTCTGACCTTGTAAAAAACACTTGACAAAGATTCTGAAACGTGTTATATAAAACACATGAAGACCATTCAGGCAGAATTGAGGGAGATTATCAAGGCAAACAACCTCACACCTTATAGGGTGGCGAAGGCAATCGGGATTGACCATGCAAGCCTTTACAAGTCTTTAACTGACGGTTCCAATCCTGAATGGAATACCATCAAAAAAGTCCTGCGCTATGTGGGCTATGATTTCAGACTTATTAAAAGAAGAAAGGAGGCGAAACCAAGAAAATCTAAGCCGTCAAGGTCAAGACGGCGGAAGGGGGATTTATGAAGCGGAAGAAAACAAAGCATAGGGGCGTTTACAAGGTGGGTGATATCTACTACATCACCTACTATGTCGGACCCAAGAAGTATGAAAAGGCCGTGGGTCCACGTTTATCCATGGCGCTAAAAGAGAAGATGGAAAGGGAGAATAAAGCCAAGCGGGGTAGCTATGAGGTGATCGAGAGGCAGGAGAAAACGACCTTCGATGAACTTATGACCTTGTATGAAGAGAAAGGAGAAGGGAAAGAATATATTCTTCAATTCAAGTCAACCTACTTGCAAAAATTTGGAGGGCTGAAACTTTCACAGATTAACCGGGAGGATCTCTTTACCTTTAGAGATACGCTGAAAGAAACTCCTAAGCAGCGGGGGAAAAAAGAGGTTACTGACTCGACCGTTAATCGAGCCTTAGCAGGGCTGAGAAGACTCTTCAGCTTTGCAGTAGCCAGGGGATATATGGAGGATACCCCATTTCCCAAAACAACCAAGAGTGGGCTTTTCTTCCCTGAGCAGAAAGGACTGAGAAACTTCTTTACAGAGGATCAGATGGAGAAGATAGTTGAGGCTTCTCCCTCCTGGCTCAAGCCGATGGTTCTCACGGCGTACTATACCGGGCTAAGGGAGGGGGAACTCTTGGGGTTAAGGTGGGACTGGATTGACCTAAAAGATGGTGTGATTTATCTTCCCTCAACAAAGACCTTGAAGGACCCTACTGGAAAGGGCCAAAGGGTGGTGATGCAGGGGGAGTTGATAAGTCTCTTCCAAAGCCTTCCGAGACGATCAGAATGGGTTTTTTGCCAACCCAGCGGGGAACCCTTTAAGCAATGGCACATCTATGAGCCTTTCAAAAATGTGCTGAAGGCCGTAGGAATTGACCCCAGGAATTATTCCTGGAAGGAATTGAGGCATACCACGGCAAGCCTGATGCATCGGAAAGGGGTTCCTGCTCTGGTAATTAAAGATCAGTTAAGACACACCAACGTAAAGACCACCGTGGATTTTTACATTGGCGCGGATTTGGCTTATCAGAGGGAGCAGATTGAGAAATTGAGCCTCAATAGTGGGAAAATAGTGGGAAATGACGACTTTTCAGGTGCCCGCCGGATTGCTAACGCTTAAGCCTACCAACGATTTCAATAACTTAATTGGTGGGCCATGGAGGGATCGAACCTCCGACCTACTGATTAAGAGTCAGTTGCTCTACCAGTTGAGCTAATGGCCCGCTTTTTTCTATTCTGTTAACATTTTCCCTTGGGGTTGTCAAGGCAGGAAATGTTCATCAATGAGGGTAGCGCCCCAACCCTAGGTCGAGGCGTAGCTTCTCTTCGAATTCTTCCAGGCATTCGTTACAGAAAAGGGTAACCCCAGGGTTGCCGTAATACTGGATGGCCAGGTCGCCGCCAAAAGGGCGCTTCTGGCCACACTTGATGCAATAGAAATCAGATTTGGGTGTGAAGTTGGAAGAAATGATCTGCTGCCGAATGTTCCGGGCATAGATGACAGTGTTCAGCAATTGAAGTTTATCAACCTTCATGGTGCCTACCACCTAACCCTTCAGATTAGATTTAAGAGGTTTCTTCTGCTTCCTGCTCCTCCAACATGATGTTACCGATGACCTCTTGGAACTCCAGCCATTCCTCCTTCGTGAACAGCAAGGTCACTCCCCGATCGGTCATACTCAGGGTAACATGATCTTTTTCAGCATCGACCCAAACCTCAAATTTTTCATCGCTGTATACCAGTGAGACGGCTGGCGTATTCATTCCCTCGATCCTCCGATCAGCAAGGAAAAGGCCTTTTCTTTCAGAAGAATATCTCTTTCCATCCCAATAGTCAAGAAGTTTAGCGGGCCGGCCATGGTGAGCTATAATCTCTTTGCGGCTGCGGCTGCCTTGCGCTGAGATTTGGAAAGGCGATGGGCTGGCCCCTTCTTGGTGGGGGCTATGGATCGATCCGGATGAATAGTCTCCTTCTCGCTCCCTTTCAGGGCATAAAATTGGGCCATCTCCATCTTTTCGGCAAAATCAGATACCGGGATAGTGATGGCGCCTTTTTTCTCGGAAAAGAGAGCCACCTCTCGGTCTGAGGTTACTACTGTGATTCCTCCTCTTTTCTCTGCGGAAAGGCGCTTAAGTACATCATCTGCTTTCTCCCCAGGCTTGGAAAAGATTACATCGATTCCCCTCAATCGCTGACGCTGCCCGGCCAAATGTCTCTCTTGCTCGCCATCGAAGACAACAGTAATGGAATGTCCTTTAACCTGCTTGTACCGGGCCAATCTTTCGATAAGCCCCTGGCGGGCCTTCTGGAGTTCGATCTGCTCGAGCCTCCGCAAATCTGGAGACTGTTTGAGAAAGTTATATCCATCGATGGCAATGAGCATGATCGGGAGTGCCTAAAGTGCGATGAAGTGCCTAAAATGCCTAAAGTTATTTAAGCAATAAAATGGTATGAAGCATCTCAGAGATTGTCAAGATAAAAGAGCGTGAGAAACGCCAAGGGGGTCAAGGGGGCCAGGAAAAATCAGACTCCAAGATGACCAAAAAGAAACTTAAAGATGACCTTAAAAAGCCGATTGTGAACGATGGCCCCTTCTGGTATACTTTTCGAAACTTTCCGCTCCCCGGATCCCAAAAATTGGAAGACAAAATAAAGGCCCCAAAATAACCCATTAAGGAGAACAGAAAATGAGCTCAAGGAGAACACCCGGAACCCCCGTTCCCCCAATGCGAAGCGCTATGGGGGCAATTCTTTTCATCGGCATCTTACTCATACTCATGCTCCTTTGGCGGGGCATTGAACTGGTCACAGATTGGTTCTGGTTCCAGGAGGTAGGATACGAAGCTATCTTTACGGTCACTTTTGTCACCCAGATGAAAGTGGCGGCCCTCTTCGGCGTCGCCTTCTTTCTTATCTTCTACCTGAACCTTTTTTTAGCCAACCGATTCTCCTCCCGGGGCTATTGGGTGGACAAAAATGAACTGATCCACATCCCACCCTGGGAAGCCGGGAATTCACCCCTCGGGCCTCTGATTCTCTTTGGCTCCATTCTCTTCTCTTTATTCGCTGCCCTTCGCGGTTCAGCTCAATGGGAGAGTTATTTGCGATTCTTTAATGATACGCCCTTTGGCGTTTCTGACCCGCTCTTTAACAAGGACATCGGCTTCTACGTCTTTCAGTTTCCCTTCCTGAACTATCTCTACGGGTGGCTGATGACTGTCCTCATCTTGACCACGATCGGCACGGCTTTGATCTACTTTTTACGCCGGTCTTTCCAGTTCCTTCCACCCCGTACCTTGCGCATCGCCCCAGCAACCCGGACTCACCTGGCCATTTTAATTGCATCCCTATTCTTTGTGGGCACGTGGGGAGTCTGGTTAGAGCTGTATCAACTCCTCTTCACCAAGCGAGGAGTGGTTTTTGGGCCCGGCTATACCGAGGTCACGACCCAATTGTGGATCCTAAAGCTATTGATGGGGGTCACGGTTTTCTGCGGTCTGACCATTCTCTTCTTAGTTTTTCGCAGAGACTGGAGGCTTCCGGCTGTGGGGATCGCGGCATTTTTTGCAGTCCTTATCTTAGGGAGAGGGATTTATCCCTCTGTGGTACAGAGATTTATCGTAGTCCCCAACGAGATTGTTCTGGAAAGGCCCTTTCTGGAAAAGAACATCAAGTACACCCGGATCGCCTATCGTTTGGATGATGTGGGGGATCGAGAGTTTCCAGCTGAGGAAAGCCTGACCCGGGAAGATTTGCGGCGGAACGACCTGACCATAAAGAACATCCGCCTCTGGGACCACGCCCCCCTTCTCACGACCTACGGCCAATTGCAAGAGATCCGCACCTATTACAAGTTCGTAGATGTGGATAACGACCGATACAATATCAACGGAGAGTATCGGCAGGTCATGCTCTCTCCCCGGGAGCTTTCCTACCCGGCTCTGCCAGCCCGAACGTGGGTTAACGAACACCTGACCTATACCCATGGTTATGGGGTTGTTCTGGGGCCGGTGAATCGCATCTCTCGCGAAGGGTTGCCGGAATTCTTCATTAAGGATATCCCCCCAATCTCCTCAGCGAACATCAAGATCACCCGCCCGGAGATTTACTACGGGGAGACTTCCAACGAGTATGTCTTTGTCCGGACCAAGCGGCCGGAGTTTGATTATCCCGTTGGTGAAAAGAATGTCTACGCCCAATATGAAGGAAAGGGTGGGGTGCCCCTCTCTTTCTGGAGGAAGCTGATTTTCGCTGTTCGTTTTGCCTCTTTCACCATCCTTCTCTCAGATGACATCATCGGCGAAAGCCGGGTGATGTATTACCGGCGGATCAGCGAGCGCGTCAGCCGGGTAGCTCCTTTTCTGCGTCTGGATCATGACCCTTACCTGGTCATTTCCCCAGAAGGCCGGCTTCTCTGGTTCTTGGATGGCTACACGCTGACTGACCGATTTCCTTATTCTGAGCCCTTCCGCAATTTGGGCAATTATATCCGCAACTCGGTTAAGGCCGTGGTGGATGCTTACGATGGTTCGATGCAGCTTTATATCAGTGATTCCTCAGATCCCATCATTCAAACCTATGCCAAGATTTTTCCGGGCATCTTCAAACCCATTGAGCAGATGCCGCCAGAGTTGCGCAGCCACATCCGATATCCCCCTGGGTTCCTCTCCATCCAGGCGAGAATGTACAACACCTACCACATGGAGGACCCCCAGGTCTTCTATAACAAAGAAGACCTCTGGGCCATCCCCAGAAAATCCGGACAGGGCGGCGAGCGGGAAATGGAACCCTACTACACGATCATGAGACTTCCCGACGAAAAAAAAGAGGAGTTCGTCCTCCTTTTCCCC
>JACRCA010000335.1 GCA_016234425.1 Deltaproteobacteria bacterium
AGAAGCTGTCCTGGGCGGCCTGAGCCTTCTCGATGGCCTGGAGGACTTCATCCTCTTCCTTCCCGAGATCGCGGCACATTTTCGCGAGGGCCTGCTCCATGTTCTTCCGCGCCCAGCCGAAGTGGATCACGGGGCTGAGAACCTTTACCCCATGGGATTTGAAATCTATGGCCGATTTAATCGCGTAGGGAAAAGCCTGGACGTATGGACAAGCGAAACTCCGATCCAGAGAAGGATGGCTGAGAGGCATATTGATCACGCTAGGCAGGAAGATGGTATCTACGCCCCTATCAATCAGGTCGAGAAGGTGCCCATGGGCCACTTTGATAGGAAAGCAGGTCTCGGCCACAATCTTCTACACCCCTTTGTGAATGAGGCGTTTATTCGTTCTTTCTGAGAAAACGATGCGGAACCCCAGGGAAGAGAAGAAGGTCCTCCAGAAGGGCATAAGCTCGTGGAAGAACAAGAGGCGCGGAATGCCAATCGTAGGCGCATTCTCCGGAACAGGCTTTTCTTCCACGTAGGAGGCCATCAAAGCCTCCTCGCGCTCAGCGAAGAGGTCGGGTAAATCATCCCGTCGTTTCCTCGTCCGGTCTACATCATACTTCTCACAGCGGCTGCCATAGAACAGGGGCTTCTCCCCTTTCACGGTTACCTTGCGGATCTCGCAATGGTTGGGGCATTCCTTACATTCAAAAGAAGTAAGCTCATAGGGTCGATCGCTCAAGTCCCATCCTTTGAAGTTCGACTTTCCCGACCGATTCTCCTCCATCGCTAAGATGGCGCAGCCAATCGCCCCGGTCACTTCGTTGTGCTCCGGAACAGTGATCTTTTTGCCCGTCACTTTTTCAAAAGCCGCAACCACTCCTTGGTTGAAGGCTGTGCCACCCTGGAAGAAAATATTATTCCCCACACGCTTGTGTCCCACTACCTTGTTTAAATAATTGAGGACGATGGAATAGCTCAGCCCGGCCACCAGATTGTCCCGTTTAGCCCCCCTCTGCTGATGATGGACGAGGTCTGATTCCATAAATACCGTGCAGCGTTCTCCCAGAGGAACGGGAGATGGGGAACTCAGGGCCAGGTTACCAAACTCTTCCTTGATGGAGAGTCCCAGCTTCTCAGCCTGCTCTTCTAAGAATGAGCCTGTGCCGGCAGCGCAGACCTTGTTCATCTCGAAGTCCACGATGGCTCCCCGCTCCAGGGAGATGTACTTGGAGTCCTGGCCGCCGATCTCAAAGATGGTGTCCACGTCCGGGTCAATTTGCACCGCTGCCGTTGCCTGGGCCGTTATCTCGTTACGGATGACGTCTGCGCCCACGAAGTCTCCGGTGAGGTATCGGCCCGAACCCGTGGTGCCCACCCCTTTGATCTTTACGAGGTGGCCGACTTCTTCACCCACTTCCCGCAAACCCTGGCGGATGGCCTCGATGGGCCTTCCGGCGGTCATCAGGTAGCGCTTGGAAAGGACCCTTCTATTTTCGTCGATGACCACCACGTTGGTGGAGATAGAGCCCACATCAATGCCCAGGTAAGCAGGAATCCCCTTTCCTGGAGGGATTTGCAGAAGAGCCTGCCAGCTGCTTTCCTTCAGGTGGTGCTCGGAGAGGGAAAGAGGGTCGAGCGGGGCTTCGGGCGGTGCTGGGCGGTTGATATATTCCCGCAGCCGGTCAAGGCCTTGAAATTGTCCCAGCACCGGACCGCTCTCCATGGTCAAGAAGGCTGCCCCAATGGCTCCCATGGAGGCGAAATGCTTGGGAATGATAAACTCTCCTTCCTTGAGCTCCAGGACATCGAAGAAAGCCTTGCGCATCCCCGCGTTGGCTGCCACACCTCCCTGGAAGGAAACAGGCGGGATAAAAGGCTTGCCTTTACCGATGTTAGATTTGAAGTTGCGCGCCAGAGCGTAACAGAGACCGGCGACGATGTCATAATCAGGCGTAGCTCCTTGCTGCAGGTGGATCATGTCAGTTTTGGCAAAGACGCTACACCTCCCGGCGATGCGCGGTGGCATCTTAGATTTTAAGGCCAGCTCGCTGAACTCCGCGATGGTCAGCTCTAAGCGGTTGGCTTGCTGGTCCAGGAAGGAACCTGTTCCGGCGGCGCAGATGGTGTTCATGGAGAAATCCAGAATTCTGTAATCGCCACTTCCCTGGTCGCTTTCCACCAGGATGAGCTTGGAATCTTCTCCCCCCATTTCGATGATGGTCTTCACCTGGCGGTAGAAGTAATTGGTAGATTTGGCCTGAGCGATAATCTCATTCACGAACTCTGCGCCCAAAAGCTCGGCAATGAGTTTCCCAGCTGTGCCTGTCACGGATACACTGTTGATCCGCTTCACCGGAACCCGGGAGAGGATTTCGGCCAGAACGCGCAGAACAGTTTCTAAGGGCTGACCTTTGGTGCGAGTGTAATGCTCCTCGACCACATTCTTTTTTTCATCAATCAGGACCGTGTTTGCACTAACGGAACCAACATCTAATCCTACGTGGAACCCCTGTTTATCCATCAGAACTTCAAACCTCCCTTTGAAATACTAATCCAGATCCTTGCCAGGGGGGAGGATAGAGCAGAAATTTATAAACTATTCAAGCGGTCCACTTGCACCCAATGATATATATCATATTGTGAAGCGAAAGGGGAAGAGGCAACCAACCCTTTAATCCTTTTTCAAAATCATCCGTACATCCAGGGCCAGGCAGCCTTCCTTCTCCTGGAAGACCCGCAGGGGATTGATGTCGATCTCGCCAACTTCAGGGAGATCGCAGACGAGCTGGGAAAACCGTAGCAGAACGTCCACTATCGCGTCAATATCCGAGGGTTTTAAACCCCGCACTCCTCTAAAGATGGCTGCCCCGCGCAGCTCATCGATCATCTCTATGGCTTCACGCCGGGAGATAGGAGCGACCCGCACGGACACCTCGCCGAAAATTTCCACAAAGATCCCCCCTAAACCCACCAAAACCACGGGTCCGAATTGCTCATCCTGTCGCCCCCCCACGATCAACTCGCGGCCTCCTGTCACCATCGGTTGAATGAGTACCCCTTCAATGTTTACTTCTGGGTAAGCCTGGCGGATGCGCTTCACCATGTCCCGGTAAGCATCCGCCACGCCCGCCTCACTGCGCAGGTTCAACTGCACCCCTCCGATGTCGGATTTGTGGGAGATCTGCTGGGAGATGACTTTCATGGCTACGGGGAAGCCCAGTTCCCTGGCTGCCTTAATCGCTTCCCCTTCATCCGGGACTGGAATCCCCCGCACAATAGGAATCCCGTAGAGCCTGAGAATCTCCGCTGCTTCATGAAGGAGCGGATCGCGCCTTTCCAGTCGGGGTTTTTCCAGCATTGACCTGGCTCTTTCTTTTTCCACCGCAAAAGAGGGAATGCCAGCAGGTTGCTGCATGCGCTGCTTTTCCGCAAAATACCGCCGATTCAATTCCAGGGCCCGAATCGTTTCCACCACCTGAGTGAATACGGGATGTTTAAGATTTTTCTTCAAGTAACTCACTTCCTGGTCCTCGGTAGACACGTATAAGGCTACCGGCTTGTCATATTTTTGGGAAAGCTCAATGACCCGGGCGAATAGGTCTCGAGAGGCCTGCCCTTCGAAGGTGGCATTAAAGGTGTGCAGGAAGACAATACCATCTACTTCTTTTTGCGCCAGAGTGCGGTCGATGATCCTTAAATAAATTTCCAGATCGAAAAGGTCCCCGAGGTCCAGAGGATTGGTTAGCTTGATCACTGAGGCCCGGAAGTGCTTCTCGATCTCTTCGAGGAATTCTCTGGGAAACTGCACCAGGGTCAACCCGGACATCTCGCAGGCGTCGGCGGCAATCACCGCATGACCCCCAGAGCGGGAGATGATCGCCAGGTTCTTTCCCCGCATCGCGGGGAGGCGTAAAATCTTCAGGTCATTGCCCAGGCTTGTAGCATCATGAACCCGGACGATCCCGCATTGACGGAAAGCTGCCTCCACCACCCGATCATTACTGGAAAGGGAGGTAGTGTGAGAGGAGGCGATGGACTTGCCGAATTTTCCGATGTTGGCTTTGAAAGCGACGATGGGCTTGGGAGATCTTCTGGCTATTTCCATGAGTTTGCCCCCATCCTGTATGCCTTCCAGGTAGAGGAGAATGTACTTGGTGCCCGGGTCCTCGATGAAATAAGCCAGCAGCTCCTCGGTCTGGATATTCAGCATATTTCCGGCGGAAACGAACTTATTCAGTCCCAGGCCCTCATTGGCCATAAGGTTGAGCACAGACATACCCACGCCACCACTTTGGGAGATCATGGAGATGTCCCCATGGCGGACGATACGTTTCAGAGGGGGAAAAGGGGTGCAAAGGCCATTTTCCATGTTGATGACCCCGATGCAGTTTGGGCCCACAAAGCGCATATTCCATTTCTTGGCTACCTGGACAATCTCCTCCTCAATCTTTTTCCCCTCTTCCCCATATTCGCCGAAACCCCCAGACTCCACCACGGCCCACTGGGTTCCTTTCTGCCCGCATTCCTCCAAAATGCTGGGTATAGTGCGAGCCGGTGTGAGGATAACTGCCAGGTCAACGTGGTCAGGAATGTCTAAGATGGATTTATATATTCTCCGCCCGGCAAAGACACCTCCCTTGGGGCCCACTTCATAAATAATCCCTTGAAAGCCGAATTCGGTAAGGTTATAGACAATCCCCCGTCCCATGTTGTCAGGGGAGTTGGAAACCCCGATCACGGCTACGCTGTTGGGATAAAAAATCTCACGCATCCTTTTCTCCCAGGGCTTAAAACTTTGTTTCCGGCCAAATCTCTTACATCATAATCGAAAAGCCACCGTCCACTGGCAGGGCGGTACCTGTCACGAAGTCCGAGGCACGGCTGGCCAGGAAAACGGCCACCCCTTTTAAATCATCGGGCTCTCCCCAGCGGCCAGCGGGTGTTCTGGCTACCACGCGCTCCTCCAAGCCAGGCATATCCCTGCGCGCCTGCACGGTTAAGTCAGTATTAATCCATCCCGGCAGGATGGCATTCACCTGAATGTTATCCGGCGCCCAGGCCACGGCGAGGCTGCGCGTCAATTGCACAATCCCTCCCTTGCTCGCCCCGTAGGGTGCAAGCTTCGCACCCCCGAGAATCGAGGTCATCGAGCCAATGTTGATGATCTTCCCGCCGCCTGCTCTCTTCATCGCCGGATAGATGGCCTTAGAACACAGAAACGCGCTGCGCAGATTGACCTCCAGCACTTCATCCCACTCCGCGGCTGAATATTCCTGCGGGATCTTGCGGATGTTCAATCCCGCATTATTCACCAGAATATCGATTCGCCCAAATTTGTCGACTACCTGGGCCACCATCGCCTGGATCTGCTGCTCTTGCCGGACATCCACCTGTACCCCCATTACTGGCCCACCAAATTCTTCTTCGATCTTGCGCTTCGCCTCCGCTGTCTTGGCCTGGTTGCGTGCTGCAATGACAATCTTGCTCCCGGCACCCGCCAATCCCCGCGCAATCCCCAGGCCGATGCCTCCATTTCCTCCGGTCACAATGGCTACTTTCCCATTCAGGCTAAACAGATCTTTCATTAGCTACCTCCCCATTAGCATCCGTTATAATAATTACGAACTGACAATGCCATGCCCCTTTGGTAAATTTATAAGAAATGGATCGATTAACCCGGGATATATTATCATGTAATAAATCTTGGAAATAGCCAAAAGAACGTTATCATCTCCCGCCAGGTTTTACTTGACACCGCTCTATTCTTTCCGTAATATTTTTTCAGGTGAATGATCTGTTATGAAACCACAGAGATCACAGAGAAATCCTCTGTGTTCTTCCGAGGAAATTGCTCGTTCATCCCACCTTAGGGCCCGGTTGATTGGAGGGAAGGAAATAGCGATTTTTTCAATTTCCTGAAAATGAATAAGATCTCTGTGGCCTCTGTGGTTAGATTTTGACAATACCAAAAAGGGGCAAGGAGGTAAAAAGATGAGGATCGCGCTGAAAAAATGGATCACCTGGTATCTTGTTTTGGCGATGTTCGTGATCGGTATAACTCCAAAGGTCTATGCCGGGTTTTCCCCGTCTGATGTGATTGGCCTTTCCCCCGCAGACCGGTCTTCTGACCTGAAAAAGATCCAAAAGTTTTTAGAGACGAAGATGGTCAGGGAAAGGCTCAAGGAATTTGGCCTTACCCCAGAGGAAATTCAGACCAGGCTGAGTCCGCTCAGCGACCAGCAGATTCATCAACTTGCCCTAAAACTGGATGAGCTGATGGTGGGGGGCAATGATGCCCTGTGAGTTATCATCCTGATCCTGGTGATCGCCATCCTCGTTGTCCTTCTGATCCAGCTTACGGGGCATAAAATCGTTATTAAATCAACGAAACCTTGATTTGCCTTTGCGCAGATAACTCGAGCCAAATCCCTTGGCCAAAAAATTAATGAAACGGGGAAGCCCCCTTCTCTGGTTTTTGATTCTGCCTCTGCTTTTTTCTTGTGCTGGATTCAATAAAAGTAGAGAGCCCACAGCTACCCGCCTCATAGAAAAAGTCCCCTTCTATCCTCAAGAAGCATACCAGTGCGGCCCTGCCTCCCTGGCTGGAGTTTTAAATTACTGGGGCATCCAGGTTTCCCCCGCGGAAATTGCCGCCGAGATTTACAGCTCGAAAGCCGGGGGCACATTGGATGTGGATATGGTTATCTATGCCGAGAAGAAAGGTCTAAAACCCACCCAGTATCAAGGCAGTTTGGAGGATTTGAAAAAGAATATCGATTCTAAATATCCCCTCATTGTCTTGGTCGATTATGGGTTCTGGGTTTATCAAAAGACTCATTTTATGGTAGTGGTTGGCTACGATGAAAGTGTCCTCATCGTAAATTCAGGAAGAGAACAACATAGGGTAATCCCGCTAAATGAATTTTTAAAGACCTGGGGAAAAACCAAATTCTGGACTCTCCGGATAACACCGAAATAATTCCATAGCTTAAGCTTTTTCGGCCCCGGGCCTGAGTTTCTCTATGTTTCAAGTTAGCTTTTGGTTGCGGCTATGCTGCGCTGCGAAGTCAGTGGGCAATTTTCCCCCTATGCTGCTGGCTCTCTGCGCCCTGCTGCTTTTTTCCGGATGCTCCTTGCCAAAAATTATTATTCTAAAAGACCCGCTCACTCCAGAGGAACATCTAAACCTCGGGGTGGCCTATGAGAAACAAGGTGAGTTTGACGCCGCCGTCAAAGAGTACCGATTGGCCGCCAAAAAACTCCCCTTGGCCTATCTATACCTCGGCAATGCCCATTTTCAGAAAGAGGATTGGGAAAAAGCAGAAGAGTATTACAAGAAGGCCATAAGAAAAGAACCTGCCAATGCCGATGCCCACAACAATCTCGCCTGGCTGTATTATACAAGGAAGATAAACCTTGACCAGGCCGAAAGCCTCGCCCTAAAGGCCATCGAACTAAATCCTACAAAAGAAGAAATCTACCGCGACACCCTGGAAAAAATCAGAGAATTGAAAAAGAAGATCTAAAGGAAGTGGGTAAAGGGGACATCCTTATATGTTACAACCGCAATCATGTTTTCTACAAAATCTATAGGGCGGCAGGGTCGTAAATCGATTGGATAAGATAGCTTACAAGAGAGCGGCGGCTAATTCCGTAAAGTCTTCTACCTTTAGATCCGGCTGGAACCGGGAGTCTTCATACGGCAGGCCATAGCGGTTCACATATGCTGCCCGATAACCGCAAGCTCTCGCCCCGACTAAATCAAATGGATGGGCTGAAATCATCATGCATTCCCCCACTTCAAGTCCGAGGATGCTAGCGGCCCGGCGGTATACACCCGGATGGGGCTTGAAG
>JACRCA010000336.1 GCA_016234425.1 Deltaproteobacteria bacterium
CTTCGATGAATGCTTTGAACCACGACCTGCAGGAAGAGAAGATGAAACAGGAGGAATAGCGTTTGGCCTGGCTTTTCATGAGGTCATGGAACGCCTGGATTTAGTCAGCGGGAAAAATCTGAGAGAACTTTGTCGAATAAAGGCTATGGAGCAATTCATTCCTGGAATGGCCGAAAAAATCGCCGGGCTTTGCCAAAGATGCCTCGAGCATCCACTGATGGAAAGGGCCCGAAGGTCCAGGCGTATTTTCCGCGAAGTTCCTTTCTCTATGTTTCTCGACGAAAGAATTGTTGAGGGTAAAATTGACCTCCTGTTTGAGGAAGAGGATAGATGGGTCATCGTGGATTACAAAACAGACGATGTCTTTGGCGAAGCACTGGAGCAACGCTTCCTCTCTTACCGGCAACAGGGAACCTGGTACGCCCAGGCCGTGCAAAAAGTAGCGGAAGGCAAAGTTAAAGAGGTGGTTTTCTTCTTCGTTCGTCCGGGGAAGGTCCGTTTCTTGAAAAAGGAAGGGAGATCCATTGCTACTTGAGCTCAAGAACCAATTCTGTTAGATTAGCAGTGACCTAAGGAATCAATCGGAGAAGGTTTTAGGCTTCTGGATTCTGACTTCTGAATTCCCAAGGTTTTATCTTTATGGAACTCTGGATTCTTGCTCTACTCAGCGGCTTGGTTGTTTTGCTCATCTTCTTTTTCTGGCACAGCACCAGACAGTGGCGGGAAATCCGAACCGGCCGTGAAAAAGATCCTGCTTTCTTGCTTTTGCAGCAGCAGATTGACAGCCTGCGTGGGCAGATGAGTCAGAGCCTGGAGGGAAACCTGCAATTTTTCCACCAGCAGCTGACCACTCTTTCCAATCAGGTTACCAGTCAACTGAATTCCATGACCTCCCAGGTCAGCGGACAGGTAGGCACTGGCATGGGCCTCCTGCAAAAAGCCAGTCAGCACTTCAGCGACCGAGTGCAGGAGGTTCAGGCTCGGCTGGCCCAGCTTGATGAAGCCAACAAGCGGATCTTAGAAGTGGGACGATCCATCGCTAGCTTACAAGAAATCCTGAGGGCTCCCAAGATCCGGGGAGGCTTGGGGGAATTATTGCTGGGAGATCTCCTGGCCCAGATCATGCCGGCGCAATACTTCGCCCTGCAATACTCCTTTAAGAGCGGAGAACGGGTGGATGCGGTGATCCGGCTGAGCCAGGGGCTTGTACCCGTTGACGCCAAGTTTCCTTTGGAAAACTTCCAGAAATCTCTCCTGGCTGAAGACGAAACGGCCAAGAAAAACTTCCTCAAACTTTTCGCCTCCGATGTAAAAAGGCACGTGGAGGCCGTCGCCAACAAATACATCCTACCAAATGAAGGCACCTGTGATTTCGCCCTTATGTACATCCCTGCGGAGAACGTCTACTACGAAGCCTTCATCAAGGATGAAGCCCTCGGCGAAGGGAAGGGTCTTCGGGAATATACCTTCGAAAAGCACGTCGTCCCGGTTTCCCCCAACAGTTTTTATGCCTATCTCCACACCATTCTCCTGGGGCTCAAGGGGTTGAAAGTAGAGGAGAGTGCCCGGGAGATCATCAATCACTTGGCTGGGCTGCGCGGGCAACTGGCCAGATTTCAGGAAGAGTTCAGGAAACTGGGTAAACACTTAGAACAAGCGAAAGGAAGTTTCGACTCTGCTCAGCGGCAACTCGAGAGATTTGGCGATAACCTCGCGGCTGCAGAAACTCCCCCCCTACTCCAATCTTCCGAGGAAACCCCCAATAAAGAGCAGAGCGCATAGGGAATAAATAAACATCTAAATTCTTCGCTCTGCGCTTTGCTCCATGCGCTATGCCTTTTTTCTATGCGTTTTCTTTATCTTTCTGGGTGGCATACCATTCGAGCTGACGAAAGATTCCCCGTAGTATGGCCACGTCCCGGTCGGAGAGATTCGCCCTTCCGAATATTCGCCTGAGTGTATGCATGATCCTTTTGGGATTTTTGGGGTCGAGGAAACCGATACGCAGCAGGAGATCTTCTAAGTGCGCGTACATGCCTTCCACCATCTGGAACTGCGCCAGTTTGGGAAACGGCCCAGGAGCAGACGATCCTGCCGACTGGCTGGCCATGTATAGTTCGTAGCAAAGGATCATCACGGCCTGCGCTAAATTTAAGGAGCGCAGTTGCGCGTGGGTGGGCAGGGAGATCAAGGCTTGGCAAGGAGCGAGCTCTTCATTGGTCAATCCTCTATCCTCCGGGCCGAAGAGAATGGCCACAGGGATCGAGCGGGCGAACGAAATAATTTCCGGGCAAATTTCTCTGGGGGATACAAAGGGACCGCGCAATCTTCCCTTGCGAGCAGAGGTGCCGGCAACCCAGCGAAAGCCACAAAGGGCCTCTTCCAGAGTGGAGAAAATTGACGCCCCTTCCAGGATATCTCTGGCCGATGTGGCCATCATCTTTGCCTCGGGAGACAATGGACTCTGTGCCGGGGATATCAGGAGTAGCCGGGAAAGCCCCATGTTTTTCATGGCCCGGCTGACCGCCCCTATGTTTCCAGCAAACTGAGGCTTTACCAGAACAATGGATATATTCTGTAGGGGGTCGATGGACATTGGTCCGGCCTGAAAGGCACAAGATTTTTCTTTTTCTTTTAAGAATTCCCAGTTTTGGCCCGGCGAAACCCGCCTTTCTCCGCTTCCTCCGGTGTATCAAAGAGAATACGGTTCTTGGGATTCACGCGAGCCGCTCCAGGGCTGCCGGGCATGTGGTAAACCATCGAGCGTTTATTAGCCACGATCTTATGCGCGGGAACCGGATATTCCTTGGGAGGAGGTTTTTTCTCTTCTCCCCGGATCAGGCGCCAGAATTTGGAAAAAAGGCTTTCATCCCTCTGGGTACGCGCGCGGAAATCATGCGGTCTTTCCTTGAGACCTTTGTTCTTATCCCATACACCAAGACCTTTTCCTCTGGCCACCTCCTCGGCAGCCTGCAACTCGGCCGCACGTTTGCCTTTGTAAGGGCCGGGGTAGAAGAAAGCATTCCCAGAGCTGATCATCTCCCGGTTGACGAAGGTATGGTCAAAAAAAACATAACCCAGCAGACGATGATATTTATCCCGTTCCTCTCTCTCCTCCAGCTCCATTCGTACGGTTTTCTTCTCCACGAGGGATTTGGCAAAATCTCTGGCCCTCCTTCCCCAAGGTTCTTGGCCAGCCTTTTTCCGGTGAGTAACTTCGGGAGCATCAATTTCCCGCAGCCGCACGTGTTCTTCTTGGCCTTGGACGCGGACCAAAATCGTGTCCCCATCGAAGACCTTTAGAACTCTGCCATAAAGAGTCTTGGCCAGAGTTGCCGAAGGCAACGCCAGAGAGGCAAAAAAGAAAACTATTAGAACCCAGTTAAAGCTCATGTTTGGGATCAATCAATCAAATTAATTTTCATCCGGCTCGAGCAAATCTACGATATGCAGGACACGCTGTTGCATTCCATGGCGTCTCAGGGTGTCCAAGATTTGCATGCGGCACCCCGGACAGGTTGTCACTACGGCCTCGGCCCCCGTCTCTTGAATCGCCGCAGCCTTTTTGTCAGCAATCTTCTTGGAGGTCTCATAGTATGATAAACCGAAGGAGCCCCCCATACCGCAGCAGAGGTCAGGGGCATCCATCTCAACAAGCTTCACCCAAGGGATGGAAGAAATGATCCTGCGCGGCTCCTCGGTGATTCCTTGGTATCGGCGAAGGTGGCAGGGATCATGATAAGTGAGTCTCAGGCTCTTTCCCCATCCCTCGGTAGATGCCAAAGCCTGAGGTGAAAGATCCAGATCCCGGACAAGAAATTCCGAGAAATCCCTCACCTTTTCAACGAAATCAGCCAATTTCCCCCTTCCATTGCTCGCGCGATGGAAAAAGGTGTCATAATCTTTCAAGGCTGAACCGCATGTAGCGCATCCCGTGATTACCCGATCTAAGTTTTGAAAGGCTGCCATATTTCTCAGGGCCATCTCCTTCGCCGTATCCATATCCCCAGCTCCGATCACCGGCAGAGCGCAGCATCCCTGTTCCATGGGGGTGACCACTTCCACGCCCTGCCGGTTCAGAAAGCGGACCATTTTTTTGCCGATCTCGGGAAATAGGTAGTCCAAAGCGCACCCCATGAAGAGTCCAACACGCCGGCGGGGAGCAATTCCTTCTGGGGGCCTGGAAACCTCCTGAATCTCATTTCGAAGAAAAACAGGAGCGATTTCGGGAATCCGCCGGCCTGCGCCCAGGCCGGAAAGGAAAGCGGGAAGATGCCTGATCTTGCCTTCCCCCGCGGGAAGATACCTCTGGAGCTTACAGGCCGTGCTCAGGATTTTTCCGAACCGCTCCCGATCGCGCATGGCGAACCGAAAGACTAAACTTTTTGGCAAGCCCAATCCCTTTTTTCTGACCATCTCTTCCCTCACACCGAGGGTGAGTAGATCAATAGATATTCCCTGCGGGCACTGGGGAAGGCAGGACCCGCAGAGGAGACATTTTTCAAACCTCCTGCGGAAATTCCTATCAAAATCTTTCTTCCCCTTTAACTGATTCACCAGAAGGTTTCGCCCACGGGCAGCCGTGTATTCATCCGCCTCCACTTGATGGACTGGACAGACGGTTGTACATAATCCACAGCGCAGACACTTCTGGGCCAGTTCTCGAAAATCAACCGCCTTCCTCTTTTTTGGCATGGCTTTTTCCGCGCGTATTCGGGGGCGGGTAGTTCCCTATCTCAGAAGAAAAAGATATGTGGAGAGTCCTTATGGCCGCCCGATATTGAAAGAAGACGACTATGGAGGCCTCTCACTTCTTCTCACCTTGAGGGGTCAAGATGACGATCGGCATGTCCGTTTCTGTTAGGAGAAACTGCCCTCTCTCCATCAGCTCCTTCAGATACGCTTCCAGTAGAAGGGAGCGTCTCCGATCCGATTGGCGAAATACGACGGGTAAATCAAAGCCCTGAGCTTGGATGACCCCGAGACTCCCCCGATACTCCCGGCCCTTCTCTTTAAAGGCTCCTCCCAGGCAGTTCATTGTACAGGCTCCACAACCAAAGCATTTTTTCTGGTCAATTTCCTTTTTTCTCCAGGATATGGCCTCCATTGGGCAGTAGTATTCGGCCACGCAGCTAAAGGAGCAACAAATACACCGGTCTGGGTCAAACTCCATCTCCAGCCCGGAGGGCTGTCCTATGGGAGACCAAGCATCCGAATAGCGCTTGAATTCCAGCGGAATTCGGTCCCCAATGTCCGCGATGGGCAGGGGAATGTTCTCGTCCAGGGCCTCCGCGACTCCATCAATCACCTCCTGGCTCAGGAGGGAGATAGGGAGGGCCACAGAGTTGGTGATCTCAGGTCCATCGCTGGTTTTGAACCCACCGATGAACTCAGGATCCATTTGGAGCATGTCAGCCACAATGGAAAGGTTTGCCTTCTCCGGCTTGGAGCGAGTGCCAGATCCCACCACCACGCCGGGTGCTTTATTGAGCAATACCTTGCTTCCCACATGAATCGTTCTAAACTTCTTATCGTTCTCCAGTGGGCTCAAGCCGCCATTGCCGCTGAACGATATTGCCATGCCCTGGGGAAGGTAGCGGGGTGCAAAAATCGAACGCGGGTTTTCCCGATAAGAAGGCATATTCTTAAAATTGGCAAAGGCCATATAATTCATGAAGTTGTTGCGGAAGGTATAAAAGCGGGCAAAATCAAGGTCTTTCAAAGTAAAGTGGGATTCGAAGAATCTTCCATCCACAGACTCCACCTCCGCATGGATCTCCTTTCCCTCCAGCATGTCTCGGAAAAGATGCCCACCTCCATAGCCCATCGGGTCGTATTTGCTGTGAGCGGTTCCGTGGATCAATACATCGACTACCCCGAGCCGCTCATTGGGAGCTGGACCCGGAACGCCGGGTACGCCGTTTAACCGGATCTTTTCCGCCCGGGTAAAGACCCCCGGCCCAGTAACTGGAACAACGAACATGGCCGCCGTGCCAGACATTACGCTCCGGGTAGCGCAGGTAACCACATCCACTTCTCCGACACTAAACCTGTGGCCCCGGCGTACTTCCTCCTTGAAATCGGAGCTGGTCATAACCACGGCTTCACCCTTCTTGAGCTTCTCGTTGATTTCCCGTATGCAGAGATTTTTCTCCATGGTTTTTTATTCCTGCTGGAAACCGCGGGTCAATTGGATTCTACAAATTCGATCTCTCCCCAAAAGCCCATTTCCCCATCTACCAGCACAGCCGCACCCGTGAGTTGGGGAATCCCTCGCAGAAAATCAAGAGCTTTCTTGAGGTCTCCCTTAGACTGCACCAGGTTTCCCGCCGCGGTGGCTGCCGCATCAGCCAGAACTGCGGATGGAGAAATGACCGTCACGGCATCTGCCCGGCCAAAGCTCAGGGAGTGACCTTCAGTACCCGAAGAGGTACAGATACCCAGGGGAGTCTTCTCCGGCCGAATCAGGATATCGATGAAGGAAGGGAAAGAACGGCTTTCTGTAAAAAGAGAGATTTTTCTCTCCACCCGAGTTACCATAAAGATATCTCCCCCATTTTCAAGAATGATCTGAGGGCTTAAAGGGAGAAGATCCCGCCCCACGAATTCTGCTATTGCCCCAGCAACGGCCGCCATGGGGCCCACTCCCACTTCTCTTGCCGACTTAGCCATTTCTCGAACGATCCGTGGCGCAAAGCCATCAACGGTATGAGGTACTAGACTCTCCTTGAATCCGGGATCTTTCTCGATATACCCCTCGATCTGGTGCCGGTATTTCCAGACTGCGGCGAGTACCTCTTGAGTGAGGTCGGTTTCGGCAGAAACCAGGAGGTCCGTTTCCTTAACCGTCACTCGAAAGGTTATCAAGTCGGAACTCTTTACCCGTCGCCGGTACCTCCGGGGATCTTCCTGGCTTTCCCTATATTCCCCTGGCTTATTCACGCATCACCACATCCCCATACCCACGGAATCGTTTGTCCCTTAGGGCAATCCTAATCTCCTCCATCGTCCCTACGTAAATGGTTTTCATAGGGCAGCGGGTCGCGCAGGACGGCCAATATCCCTTCTCCATGCGCCCCAAGCAAAGGTCGCAAGCAGGTTCTCTGGCTTTAGCCGGGACTTTCTCATCTGGGCAACGAATCCAAAAATTATGAAGGTCGTAATACATGCACGGAGTCTGGCAATGGCGACAGGCACCCGGCAAGTTAAAGATTTGTTCTTTTTTCTC
>JACRCA010000038.1 GCA_016234425.1 Deltaproteobacteria bacterium
AATCGGTAGTCATTCGCACCGTGCCTTTACCACGCAGCCGAGCAATTAAATTACGGCCGCGCCTGGACTGAGACCCAGCCTTTTTCAAGCGAACGGTATTCCCATCGATTACAAATTCAACTTCCGTGTCCGGAAGAAACCCCATTTTCTCTCTTATTTCTATCGGAATTGTAACCTGTCCCTTTGATGTTATCCTCATGTTGGTCTCCTTTCCGATTCTTACTTTTGTATCAATTTAGCGGTTTGAAAAAATCACCAAATAAAGCGGGGAAAACAACCTTGTCATTCCTGTGGAAGCAGGAATCCAGGTCTTTTTTTGGGTCCTGGATTCCCGTTTTCACGGGAATGACAATTCGGGTAGACCAGCAAAAGGGCCTTTTCAAAAGCTAAACTGTTACTTACTTTTTATATTCTCACCACCTTTTTCAAAAATAATCAACCCTCTCTCAATTTCATGTGCAGAGAGGTTCCAGTAGCGGGTTTCTTCTTTTAGCTGATTTCAGCGAGGACTTTATCCATTGCCGCAACAGGATCAGGGGCCAAGCGGATGGGGCGGCCGATGACGATATAGTCCGCGCCGGCAAGAATGGCTTCCTTTGCGGTCATTACGCGCTTCTGATCATCCTTGCCCGGTTCGGCGAAAGCAGGACGAATTCCCGGTGTGACTATGATGAATTTAGGCCCGCATCGTTGGCGGATAGGAATGATTTCCTGGGGGGAGGCGACAACGCCATCGATCCCAGCCTTCCGGGCTAGCTCCGCTAAGCTTAAGACCCGTTCCTGCACCGGGCCAACTAGGCCAATCTCCTTTAAATTTCCCTCATCCAGGCTGGTGAGAATCGTCACCGCCAAGATTGTAGGCCGGGGACGACCTAACTTCTCGGCCAGCTTCTGACAGCGCTCGGCGGTTTCCCGCATCATCTCCAGCCCTCCGGTGGCATGAAGGTTAAACATCTCCACGCCCAGTTTGACTGCTTCTTCGGCTGCCCTGGAGACGGTGTTGGGGATATCATGGAGCTTTAAGTCCAGGAAGACGCGGCCTCCTTCTCCTTGCACAGCTTTAACCGCCTCTTTGCCGAAAGCTGTGAAGAGCTCCAGTCCTACCTTGAACAGGGCCACTCGGTCTTTCAGCAGACCCACGAATCGTCGGGTTTCCTCCAGAGTAGGGACGTCGAGGGCGAAGATCACTTTCCGGTCTAAAGGGGAAAAGGGAATATCCATTATTTTTTCCCCGTGGTTTTTTTCTGGGGGGGACTTTCCGAGGAGTTTACCTGCGTAACTTTGCCAGCGGCGATTTCCCGTAAAGCCAGGACAACTTCTTTATTGTCCGCCTGCACACGGGGTTTGGACCCTTTGAGTATTTGCTTGGTACGTGCCACCGCCAGCAGCACCAAGCTGAAACGGTTGGGAACCTTTTTCAAACAGTCCTCTACCGTAATTCGAGCCATTTTTCCCTCCTAATTTCCATTTGCCACAGAGGTCACCGAGAACACAGAGGGATAAAGAAAATCGTTTATTTGTTCTATCAATGAATCTACCCTCTCCCATTCTGGGGACCCGGTATTCTTGTGGCAAGAAATTTCAAAAAGCTTTCGATTCATTTTTGAACTATCAAATTTTCCATGGCCTGCATCATCCTTTCTCGCCGGCAGTGTTCTGCCAAGATGATAGCTTTCAGTCGTTCTCGGGCCATTTCCAATTTGTCGTTGACGATCACATAATCGTACCACCGGGCTTCGGCCATTTCGCCCTGGGCTTTTTTCAGCCGGTCTTCCATGGCCGCTTTTCCCTCGGTCCTCCGGTTAGAAAGTCGCCTTTTCAGCTCTTTCCATGAAGGGGGCAGAAGGAAGATAAAAATTCCCGGCAGATTTTTATCCCGCAATTGCCGTGCTCCTTGCACGTCAATGTCCAAGATGACATCTCGGCCTTCATCCCGGATGCTTTCCAAATCAGCTCTAGACGTGCCGTATCGATGGCCATAGATCTCGGCCCATTCGATAAATTCGCCCCCAGCAACCATTTTTTGAAAATCTTCCGGGGAGATGAAATGATAATCCCTTCCGTTCTTATCTCCTGGCCGCCGCGGGCGGGTGGTGTAAGAAATGGAGAAATTGAGGTCGGGAAAGATCCGAGTCATTGCCCGGCAAAGAGTGGTTTTTCCGGTTCCCGAGGGGGCGGAGACGATGAACAACAGCCCTTTCTTCTTCATTTTTTCCATCGTGATTCTTTCACCGCGGAGCACACCGCTAATAAATGAAAATTCTAAATCCGAATTTCTAAATCCGGGGTAGTGACCCCCTAATCGTTGAGATAACTGCCACTGTCATTGCGAATCCCGCCCTGGCGGGATGAAGCAATCTCTTTTTCATTGAAAATTAATTAGATTGCCACGTTGTCCGCCTGAGGCGGACTCCTCGCAATGACTTGAGAGGCAATTTTTCCGAACTATCTACTTATCAACTATTAACGGGGCACCACCAAATCCGGAACAAATCGAAAATGCCAATTTCAAAAACTTGTATCAATTTAGCGCTTTGAAAAACCATGGAATAAGTCGGTCACACAAGTTTGTCATTCCTGCGGAAGCAGAGCCTGCCCCGCACTTGATGCGGGGAATCCACAAACTTCGTTATGGTTCCCTGCTTTCGCAGGGACAAGCCTGGATTCCCGTTTTCACGGGAATGACAGCACAAGTAAAACAGCAAAAGGGTCTTTTCCAAGAACTAAACTGTTGCAAAAACTTCAAATTTCCTTGATTTTGGCCATTTGCGTTTCAATCACAGCTATGTGTTTAGTATCTCAATTTTTATCTCGGCGACCTCCGCGTTCTCTGTGGTTCCAGTTTATTCCACATTCTGAACCTGTTCGCGCATCCTCTCCAGCTCACTCTTGATCTCCACCGTGACCTGCGCGATTGCAGCATCGTTGGCCTTCGAGCCAATGGTGTTGGCCTCGCGGTTGATTTCTTGGAGTAAAAATTCCAACTTACGGCCCACGGGTTCAGAACGATCCAGCATCTCGCGAAACTGGGTAAGATGACTGCGGATGCGCACCAGTTCTTCGGCAATGTCGCTGCGCTCGGCCAGGTAAGCTACTTCCTGGGCTAGGCGGACTTCATCAACCGGCATCCCTCCGGCAAGCTCCTGGACTCGCTCGGCCAGCCGGTCGCGGCAAGCTTTGAGCGTAGAAGGAGCTTTTTCCTCTATCCTTTGGACCATCTGCTCGACCCCCTGAAGCCGATTCAGGAAATCCTCTCGCAGAATCAATCCCTCACTACGGCGCATTCCTTCCAGGCTGTCCAGCGCACGCTCCAAGGCCATCTGGAGGGAGGCCCATTCTTTCGCCGGGTCGGTCTCCACCTCTTTGCGGGTAAAGATTTCCCTGAAATTGGCCAGGGTCTCCAGGCGAATCTCGCCCGGGATTCCCAGAGCCTCCTGCAAGGCTTTTAAGGCCAGATGGTAATCTTTGGCTAAGGAGAGGTCCAGCTCCAGCTTTTGTTCCGCAAGGGAGGATTCGTCGATTTGCACGAACACGTCAATCCGACCCCGAGAAACCCGTAGTTTAATGAAGTTGCGCACCTGGGCCTCCAGGGGGGTCAGTTTCCGGGGAAGATGCGGAGAGATGTCCAAGTAACGGTGGTTGAAGGACTTGACCTCCACCTCCACACGTTTCCCTTCTGCTTGCCACTCTCCCCGGCCATAGCCAGTCATGCTTTTAATCATAGAATCACCTCACCCCTTGCCCCCTTGAACCCTTCGTTTTTCAACTGCCACAGATAACGCTTTCGCAAAAGATGGATCATTCCCAATAGAGGCTGAGAAGCATAATCCGGATAAGTCCACGGGAGCGGCGTGAAAGCACCTTTCTGGAAGATCAGGGTCAGATCTCCATAAATGCCATCCCCGAGGTAAATCCTGTGGCTATAATCTTTTCCTGTGGCCAGAATGAACTTGGAAGCAGCCAAATATCCTGGATCGATGTTTACTTTTCGCCCTTGACGCTCATTCAGGGATCGTGCTTCCAAAGCGTTCGTCCATAGCTTCACCCCCCGTAGCTGGTCAGGGGAGATCAGGGGTGCAAAACTGGCCATCCTCCGCCAGAGGCCTTTACCCATCTCCGGCTCGTAATAATCAGTGCAATCGAAGGGCAGGGGCTCGCTCAAAAAATCCACGGGTCCGTATTGCTGGTCTGTCTCTGTCAGCGCCGAAGCAAATTCCTTAGCTTCTTTGAAGATGAAACTCATCACTAATTTCACAGCTTTGGGTGGGTGTGGCAGACTCACGGTATGGCCTCAGGAGTTCGAGGCAACTCTCTTCCCCTTCACCCGGATGCCGTTTCTCACAGCATCTTCCAGCTCCGAAGACTTTATCGTGGCCGTTCCCAATTCCCCGACAACGATTCCGGCGGCGTAATTGGAGAGCATCGCTGCCTCTTTGGGGTTAGCTCCGGCAGCCATAGCCAGAGTAAGCACAGAGATCACAGTATCTCCTGCTCCGGTAACGTCGAATACCTCCTTGGCCACGGTAGGAATGTTGGTCACTTCTCCGCTATCTTGGAAAAGAGTCATCCCCTTCTCCCCCCGCGTGATCAGGACAGATTTCACCCGCAAACGCTGGAGCAGCGTCCGGCCGACGGCAATCAGGTCTTCCTCATTCTGGATCCAGCGGCCAGCGGCCTCGGCCGCTTCATAGTGATTGGGCGTGATGATGGTCACTTGCTGGAAGAGAGGGATGTTTTTCACTTTCGGGTCCACCGCCAAAATTTTTCCCGCACGCAGAGTCAGAGAACGCACCTTGTCCACCAATGGCTCGCAGATGACCCCTTTTCCATAGTCAGAGATCAGCACCGCATCCAACTCCCCTATCCGTTCTTCTAAGAGGGAGAGGATTTGCTTTATGTTCTCCGGGTGAATGACCCGGATGACTTCCCGGTCATACCGCACGACCTGCTGGTGTTGGGCGACAATCCGGGTCTTCACGGTGGTAATCCTTTCTGGTTCCACGACCACGCCTTTGGTCTCTAAGCCCATTTTGCGCAGGTCATGGATGACTTTTCGGCCCATCTCATCGTTTCCCACCACTCCTCCCACCCACACTTTTCCCCCGAGAGAATGGAGGTTGTTTATCACATTGCCCGCACCGCCTAAGCGCAAGCTCTCGGAGGTTACGCTCACCACCGGGACGGGGGCTTCCGGGGAGATCCGGGAGACGCTTCCCCAGATGTATTCATCGACCATCAGGTCTCCCACCACCATGATCCGGGCATTCTTGAACTTGGAGATGTAAGGAATCAGTTCATTATTATTCACTCGCCGCACTCCTCTCTTATCGGGTTCTTTGCAGGGCAGACTCTGCCCTTTTTAAGGCTCTCTCTTTCCCCAGGAGGATGAAAATTTTCTCTAACTCCGGCCCGCGGGTTTTCCCGGTTAGGGCCGCGCGCAGAGGCATGTACAGGCTGCGTCCTGATAAACCTACGCGCTTTCCCAGGCTCGCTAAGATCTGTTTGTAATTCTCGGAGGTGACCTCTTCCACAGCCCGGAGTTCTTGCTGCAGCCCATAGACCACCCTGCGGTTCTCTTCTCTGGCCAGAATTCGTTCGGCCTCCGGTTCCATGCCCCATCCTTCGTCAAAGAAGATCTTCAGTCGGTCAGCCAACTGGGAGAGAGTATCCATTTCCCCCCAAACTGTCTCCAGAACAGCGCTCAACCACCGCTCGCTCTTTCTCTCGACGTTAATTTTGGATTTCTGCAGGAACGGCAGGGCCAGTTCCAAGGCCTTCTTCCTGGGCAGACTTTTCATGTGCATCCGGTTTACCCATTTCAGTTTCTCCAGATCGAAGACCGCTGAGCTGCGGGAGACTCTTTCCAAGGAAAACCTTTTGATCAACGCTTCTCGGCTAAAAATCTCCTGGCCATCTGCGGAGGACCAGCCCAGCAGAGCCAAGTAATTGGCCAGCGCCTCTGGCAGATAGCCTTCCTCCCGGAAATGATTCACCGCTGTCGCTCCATGGCGTTTACTTAAGGGGGTCCGGTCTGAGCCCAGGATCATGGAGAGATGGGCAAACTTTGGTGGAGGGAACCCCAAAGCCTTGTAAAGAAGAAGCTGGCGGGCCGTGTTGGTCAGGTGATCTTCGCCGCGAATGACATGGGTAATTTCCATCAAGGCGTCATCTACGACGACGGCGAAGTTGTAAGGGGACACCCCGTCAGAGCGCAGAATGATGAAATCTCCGATCCCTTGCCCATCAAAGGACACCCGGCCCTTCACCAGGTCTTCAAATTCTATGCTCCGGGCTTCTACCCTGAAGCGAACCGAAGCCGGCCGGCCTGCGGCCTTTAGAGAATGCTCTTCTTCTGGCTTTAAATACCGGCAACGGCCGTCATACTTGGGGGGAATTCCTCTGGCCAGGGAGCGTTTTCTCTTTTCTTCTAATTCCTCCCCTGTGCAATAGCAGCGATAGGCGCTGTTTTTTTCCAGAAGCTGCCAAGCATACTGCTGGTAAATCTCAAGACGCTCAGACTGGCGGTATGGTCCGTGGCTCCCAGGCCTATTGGGGCCTTCGTCCCAGTCGAGGCCCAACCAGCGCAGATCTTCCAGGATAGCTTCCTCAGCTTCGGCCGTGGAGCGCTCCACGTCCGTGTCTTCCAGGCGCAAGATGAATGTTCCGCCCATCTTCCTGGCGAAAAGAAAGTTGAAAAGGGCGGTGCGGGCATTGCCCACATGGAGAAGTCCTGTGGGGCTGGGAGCAAAGCGAACTCGAATGCGAGTTTCCATATCTTTCATTTATTTACCGCAGAGCACGCTGAAAACGTAGAGGGCACTCTCGGCGATCTCCGCGGTAAATTCTTTTCAAGTCTTCGGGGAGAGAAGCACGACGGCATAGGCGGCAATTCCTTTTCCTTCCCCGATAAAACCCAGGCCTTCAGAAGTGGTGGCTTTGATATTGACTTTCTGGACGGGGATCTTCAGGGTTTCAGCGATCTTTTCCAGCATGTGAGGGAGGTAGGGCCCGATCAAGGGCTTTTCAGCAATCACGGTGGTATCTACATTTTCCACAGCGAGCCCGCGCTCAGAAATCATCCTGGCCACCCTTTGGAGCAGATGGAGACTGGAAATCCCGCGGAATCGGGGCTCCGTGTTGGGGAAGTGCTTTCCAATGTCCCCCTCACCCATGGCTCCCAGAAGTCCGTCGCAAATGGCATGCAGAAGAACATCCGCATCCGAGTGTCCCTCGAGTCCCTTCTGGTAGGGAATCTCTACTCCCCCGATGACCAATTTTCGACCTTCAACCAGTCGATGGACGTCGTACCCGAATCCAATGAGCATAAGAAGTAATGAGCGATGAGTGCTGAGGACTGAGCAAAAACCATAGAATTTAATTACTTTAACCTCAGTCCTCAGTCCTCATTACTTTCCTTTCGAATATTTCAACAACGCTTCCCCCAGGATCAGATCCTCGGGGGTCGTAATCTTCAGATTGAACCTGGAGCCCTCGATGACCTTCACGGGAATTCCCAATTTTTCAACCAAGGCGGCATCATCGGTTCCCCAAAACCCTTCCTTCCTCGCCTTCTCATGTGCCTCCACGATAATCCCGTACTCGAAGGATTGGGGGGTCTGGATGATCCAGAGATTGCTGCGGTCTATTGTTCTCAGGACCCTTCCCTCCGCGGAAACTTCCTTGATTGTATCCCCCGCGGGAAGCGCAACCACCACCGCCTTCCAGCGTAGAGTTTCAGAAAGGGTCCGCTCGATTAGCTCTGGTGAGACAAAAGGCCGGGCCCCATCATGGATGATGACAAAATCTGTGTCTCCCTCGATGGCCTTCAGCCCCGAGTAAACCGTGTCTTGTCGCTCTGGTCCTCCAGTTAGGATTCTGGGGACCTTTTTGAGACCGTAGGGGCGAAGGATTTCAGCAGCGAGATTGACTTCTCTTGCCGGAACCAGTGGCAGGATCTCATCCACTTGGGGGCAGGCTTCGAATTTCTGTAGAGTATGGATCAGAAGAGGAATTCCTCCCAGTGGAAGAAAGACTTTGGGCTTTTGGCCCCCCATTCGCCTACCGTGGCCAGCTGCCGGGATTAGGGCCACCACGCGCATCATCCACTCCTCTCACCCGCCCCGGATGGTTAAAGGCCTTCGGGAAGCCAGGGAGCGACTTGGCCCACGTTCATAAAGAAAACCCAGAATCCTTCTGCCGGAATTCTGGGTTTTCTGGCTTAGAAGGTTCCCTTTCAATGGTTGAAACTCTGATAGAAGTTCTCCGGGATGTCTTCTTTCAGGACGGTGAAGATCATCCGCCCGGCAGTTGTCTGGAGAACGCTGGTCACGGAGACTTCTACGTTCTTACCCATATAGCGCCGGGCGTTGTCCACCACCACCATCGTTCCATCGTCCAGGTAAGCCACCCCCTGCCCAGGTTCTTTCCCCTCTTTCAGGATCTTTACGTTCATGATCTCGCCGGGAAGGACCACGGGTTTGAGGGCGTTGAAGAGCTGATTGATATTCAGCACCGGAATCCCTTGCAGCTCGGCTACCTTATTCAGGTTAAAATCATTGGTTATGATCTTGGCATTTATATCCTTGGCCAAGGCGATTAATTTGGCGTCGACTTCCTGGATTTTGGGATAATCCTGATCGACAATCTTTACTTCCAAATTGGCCTGTTTTTGAATTCTATTCAAAACATCCAAGCCCCTCCGTCCCCTGCCACGCTTCAAGGGGTCGGAAGAGTCTGCGATGTGTCGCAACTCTTGGAGGATGAATTGGGGAATAATAAACGTTCCCTCCATGAATCCCGTATCACAGATATCGGCGATACGTCCATCGATGATTACGCTCGTATCCAGCACTTTGTGCCCGTTACTTGCATGGGTTGACCCTTTGGAGACCCAAGGGAGTTTGGGGAACTCAAATTCTTTTCCTTTTTTGATTCCCAGGATTAAACCCAGGTAAGCGAGGGCGCTGTTGATCAAAACATAGGCTGAGAAGTTAACCTCCAGCCTCTCGAAGAGTCCGGTGAAGAAGGCGCTGATGAGGAGGTTAGCCAGCATCAAACCTAAGACCAACCCCACCGCTCCACCGATGATGACCTTCAGGGCCACCCGTTTAATACTGCGTTCGAAGAAAATGACCAGAAGACCAATGACCAGGCCGATTCCCATTCCCCACGACCCGGACTCTGGGGAGGTAATGGCCTGCTGCGCGAGAAAATAGCCGCTGCTGCCGGTAGCAGCTAACAGTAATATTCGCAGGATAAACATACCCATCTTTTCTCACCTCCTTTCTTCAGGGAATTTTTTAAAAAGAAGATCTGACTTTCAGGTAGTGAAAATGCTTTGCAGGCGAAGACGCATTTTGTCTTCGGCCACGTTTTTGGCGATGGAGAGCTCTTTGACCAGCAGATTTTGGGCTAAATCGAGCATCTGCCTCTCCCCAAAGGAAAGGTCTTTATCAGATTTCAGGTGAACAAGGTCCCGGAGGACTTCGGCGACCTCAAAAACGGACCCGGATTTGATTTTCTCCATGTATTCCCGGTACCGGCGGTTCCAGGTCTGGCAATCGACCTCCACGTTTTTTTCTGCCAGAACCTTGAAAACCTTGGGAATTTCTTTCTTATCGATGATTCCCCTCAATCCCACAGTCTGCGCATTCTCCGTGGGAATCATGATGGTCATATCTTTGTCCAAAATCCTCATGACATAGAAAGTTCTCTTGTTTCCCGAAATCACTTTACACTTGATGTCCTCGATAACTCCCACCCCATGAGCTGGGTATACTGCCTTATCCCCAATTTTAAACATTTCCCCGCCTCCCTACCGTCTAAATCATTTAATATCTTAGCATTTTTAACGTCTCTGAGTCAATACAATTTTAGTCTAAACCATTGATCACTTTAATGGTTTCTTCTATGGTGACCCAGAAAGGAAGGAGCTAAGTTATGGGGAAAAGGATTCAGTAGATCCCAGGAGAATTAAAATTCGTCGGAGATGAAATTTCGAATCTCTTCGAAGCTGAAAACCGGACCGTCCTTGCAGACGTAGATAGGGCCAACGTTGCATCGACCACATTTCCCCAAGCCACACTTCATCTTCATCTCCAGGGTGGTCCACACCTGGGAGGGAGTGAAGGCAAGCTTTTCCAGGGATTTGAGGGTGTAACGGATCATTATGGGGGGGCCGCAGGTGACGGCCACCGCGCCGTCGGCAGAAGGGCGGATTTCTTCCAGGACCATCGGCACCAAACCCACTTTGCCCTTCCAGTCTTTTTCTCCCACGTCTACGGTAGTGATCATCCTAACCAAAGGGTTCCGGGACCAGGCTTCCAGGTCGTATTTGAAGCAGAGATCCTGAGGGCTGCGGGCTCCGTAAAGGATCGTAATATCCTGATAATCGGATCGATTGTCCAGAACGTTATGGATTAAGGAGCGCAGCGGGGCCAGGCCAATGCCCCCGCCGATGAAAAGGAGGTTTTTGCCTTTCAGCCTGTCCAAGGGGAAATGGTTTCCGTAGGGTCCCCGGAAGCCGATTGTGTCGCCTTGGTTTAATTGATGCAGAGCACTGGTTACCCGGCCCACTCGTTTAACGCTGAACTCCAGGTGGTCCATACGGGTTGGGCTGGAGGAAATGCAAAAGGTAGCCTCCCCCTCACCAAAGACGGAGTATTCGGCAAACTGGCCTGAAAGGAAAGAGAATGTTTCGTGCAAAGAGGCCTCTACGAATTGAATGTGAAAAGTCTTTGTATCCCCGGTTTCCGGGATGATATTAATGATCTCCATCAGGTGCGGCTGGTATATATTTTTTCCCTCGGGAAAAACGTTTCTCTGATTCATCGGGCTACCTCCAGTAGCACCTCTCGTAAATCGAGATTCACTGGACAGTAAACTACACATCGGCCGCATCCCACGCAGGCAATGGTTTGAAAGTTCTGGTGAAAGAAATTAAACTTGTGACTCACCCGCTGGCGGTAACGCCGCCACTTTTCCTCCCGGGGGTTGTGTACGGCCATTTTGGTGAAGTTGGGGAAGGCACAGCTATCCCAGCAGCGGAAGCGCACCCCCTGGCCCGGCATCTGCAGGTCGCACAGGTCGAAGCAATGGCAGGTGGGACATAGGTATGTGCAAACCCCGCAATTGATACATTTGGTGGAAATGCGCTTCCAGAAGTTTTCATCTGAAAAGCATTCCAGAACCTTGGCCTTCACCTTTTCCAAGTCGAAGAGGGGTTTTTCCCTTCGGCCGCGGATTGGCCCCTGCGCCAATTTCCATTCTTCTTCGGAAGCTTCCTCAAATTCACTTTCCCCCGTCAGTTCATTTCCTTTATCCGTGATAATCCTGGCTATGTAACCTTCGGGAGTCTCTCTAAAGAAAATATCAAAGTCTACCGAGTCTTGCGGGTCAATCCCCATCTCACTGCAGAATGATCCCTCACACTGGACCCTACAGGCCAGACCTAGCAGGATGGTGCGGGAGAGGTTTTGTAAAAAGAAAACATCCTGGTAATCTCCGGTAAAGACTGGCTCAAGGGTCCTTAAGGCCCGGGCATCGCAGGGTCTTAGGCCGAAGATCACCCGTTGGCCATTAAAAGAGGAAGGCGGGTTCACCCGCAGAGATCCGCCCTGAGATTTCCACCCGAACAATGCCTTCAAGGATTCCAAAAACAAACCTTTCGGAGGAAGGCGGGTATTTTGGAAGCTCCGGAGCAATTCCCGGCCGTCAAATTCCTGATGGGTCCAGAGGCCATTGACCTTAGCCGGCGCCAGGACCTCGGCTTGGGCTTTCAAACCGCTGAGCCATTTATTCAAATTGTCTCTGGTAATTTTGCGGTACATTGGCATGTCCATCCGATTGCAGCGACTCTGCAATCAAAATCCTAAATTCGAAATCCGAATCCCGCCAAGGCGGGACTAAACAAATTCCAATGGCCGAAATTCAAAAAAGGAAAAAACCCACCTTTTGAACATTTGATATTTGAAATTTGGACATTGTTTCGGATTTCGTGCTTCGGGTTTAGAATTTGTCCAGCAATCCGTTTTTCTTAAGGATGTTCGTTCATTTGATAAAGTCGTTTGGGTCTTCCTGCCGGTAAGTCCGGAAGGGAAGGGGCTTGTCTAAATCAACCCCGGCTACAAAATCAAAGAGTTCTCGCAGGTCATCGGCCATCTTATCCTGAAGCTTCATCAAAGGTATTTCCATGGGGCAAACGCGCTCGCATTCGCCGCAGGAAACGCAGGTTCCGGCCACGTGCATCAGGCGCATCAGGTGGAAGACGAAATTATCCCCTGCCGTTGGCAGGGCGGAAACCCACTGGGGCATGTTCTCTTCCACGATGCATCGGGGGCAGAAGCAGGCCGGGCAAACATTGCGGCAGGCATAGCAGCGGATGCAGCGCTGGAACTGCTCAGCCCAGAAAGCCCATCTCTCCGGAGCCTGTTTTTGGCGCAGCTCGTCTTTTGAACGGGTTAATTCCTGTACTGGTGCAGCGTAGTCCCCAGGCAGCAGATAATCGAAGATCAAGGGCTGGGGGTGTTGGCAATCGAGGCATTTATCGAGAAAGGTCTGGTTCTTGGGGACTGTTTTTTCTTGACTGCCCACCCGCACCAGGATCTCGCCATCTCTGCGGGTAATCTCCTCCAATTCTTCACGCTCACAGCCCGCGGCATCCGCCACCCTCCCGGGATCGATCTGCCCAGGGCAGGGGAGGCCCACGATGTAGAGATCCTCCCGTCTTATCTGTCCTTCCTTGAGGAGAGAGATGAGCGATCGGCTATCGCACCCTTTTACCAGAATGGCTACCCGGCTCTTGATTTCTTTCAAGTAAAGGGATAAGTTGGAGGCGAAAAAATCCTCCACCCAAAGCCCCGGCAAGTCTTCCCGGCTACGGGCGATCAGAGGAGTAGTTTTGAATTTTACCGTTCCCTTTTTGTAGCCGAGAAAATAATCCACCTTTCCTTCGTCGAAAAGCTTGGTAGCAATGGCCAGTAGCTCGTCCCGTACCCTATCGGGCATACCTATTTCCCATCTTTCTTATTGATGCGGGCCTGCCGGCTCTTTAATCTTTTCATCTAAGTCAAGGAGCCGAAATAGCCCATTCGGACCTAAGGCCTTCAGATCCGCCACCACTCCCCTAACCACCTTGGCGAACTTATCTCCTTCTGAGGCCGACACCCAAGAGAATTGGACTCTCCGCGGGTCGATTCCCACATATTCCAGAAGGCGGGAGAGGATGGCAAATTTCCTGCGGGCGTTGTAGTTTCCCGCAGTGTAATGACAGTCCCCGGGATGACAGCCAGAGACCAGAACGCCGTCTATTCCGGAGCGAAGGGCCTTTAAGATGAAAAGGGGGTCAACCCGCCCGGAGCAGGGAACGCGCAGGATTCGTACATTGGGGGGATAACTGATCCGGGAAGAGCCAGTGAGATCGGCACCGGCATAGCTGCACCAACGGCATAGGAAAGCCAAAACCCTCGGCTCCCAGCCCTTTTCTTTTCTCTCTATCTCTGGTTTCGTTTCCATAGATTCTTCAATTTGAGCAATTGGCGGTCAGAAATCAGCTATCGACAGAAGCAAAGCTTTTTTGACTTGAAAGCTGAAAACTGATTGCTGAAAGCGTTTTTAGAAATTGCTGGCCAGTGATTCGACCTCCGAGAAAATCTGTTGATCCGTATAACCATTCAGGGTAATCGCCCCCGGCCGACAGGAGGCTACGCAAGCCCCACAGCCATGGCAAACCCCTTCGATTATGCGCATCTGCTTCTGGGTCTTACCGTCAGGACTTTTCCGTTCTTCTTCGATGATGGCGCTAAACGGGCAGATGTCCACGCAGGTTTTGCAGAGGGAGCAGAGGGTCGGGTTAATCTCGGCAATCATGGGGTCGGCGATCAGTTCGTCATTGGCAAAGAGGGCGCAGACTTTTACCGAAGCCCCGCTGGCCGAGGCCACGGAATCGGGAATGTCCTTGGGCGCCTGACAGGCTCCGGTGAGGTAGATACCCGAAGTTACATTCTCGACCGGAGCCAGTTTGGGATGCATTTCTGTGAAAAAATGGTTCTGATCGTACGGGATGCCTAGCATCTGGGCCACTTTGACAGAATCACCCCGGGCCACCAGGGCCGTGGCCAGAACCACCATATCCGCTGCAATTTCTACCTGACCCTTGGAAAGGGTGTCTGCTCCGCGGACAACCAACTTCCCGTTCTTCTCAAAGATTCGCGAGACTCTCCCGCGAAGATAGGTGGCTCCGTATTGCTCGATCGCCCGGCGGATGAACTCCTCATAATTTTTACCCGCTGCCCGGATGTCGATGTAGAAGACGTAGACCTGCGCGTCTGGAACGTGCTCCTTCGTCAAGATGGTGTGCTTGGCCGTGTACATGCAGCACATCTTCGAGCAATAAGGGCGCCCCAGGTTTTCATCGCGGGAGCCCACGCATTGGATGAAAACGATGGTCTTGGGCTCCTTCCCGTCCGATGGCCGCCTTAAATGTCCCTCGGTCGGTCCGGAGGAATTAATCATCCGCTCAAATTGCAGACCATTGATCACGTCTTTATAACGTCCCCCCCCATATTCGCTGTAGTCATTGGGGTCGGACAGGTCAAAGCCAGTTGCGGCTACGATGGCCCCAACCTTTTCTGTGATCACCTCGTCCTCCTGCTCGTAGTTAACTGCCTCTGCCGGACAGACCTTCTGGCACACTTGGCATTTTCCTTGGGTGAAAAAGCGGCAATGAACCCGGTCAATCACCGGCACATTGGGCACGGCCTGGGGGAAGGGGATGTAAATAGACTTGCGCTTTCCCAGGCCCAGGTCAAACTCGCTATCCACCCGCACGGGACATTTCTGCATGCACTCCCCGCAGCCGGTGCACTTGGACATATCCACGGAGCGAGCCCTTTTACGGATCTTCACCTCGAAGTTTCCCACGTACCCCTGGACGCTCTCCACTTCCGAGTAGGTGAGGATGCGGATATTAGGGTGGCTGCGCACGTCTACCATTTTGGGGGTGAGGATACAGGCCGCGCAATCCAGGGTGGGGAAAGTTTTATCGAACTGGGCCATCCGGCCGCCGATGGACGGAGTTCGCTCCACCAGGATTACCGGGTGGCCCACCATCGCGATGTCCAGGGCGGCTTGCATTCCCGATATGCCACCGCCAAGGATCAGGGCTTTGCGCTCTATGGGGATGCGCTTGGGAATCAGTGCCTCGTTCATCCGAACTTTGGCCACGGCCATCTTGATCAACTCGATGGCCTTGGCCGTGGCTTCAGCCCGATCTTTGTGCACCCAGGAACATTGCTCGCGGATGTTGGCCATCTCCATCAAATAGGGGTTCAGCCCTTCTTCTTTCACCGCATTCTGGAAGGTGCGTTCGTGTAGCAGGGGAGAGCAGGCGGCCACGACGACTCGATCCAGCTTGTAAAGACGAATATATTCCTTGATGATATTCTGGCCAGGATCGGAGCACATGTACTTGTAGTCGCGGGAGATGATCACTCCCTTCTCCCCAGCCATTTCCTCAGCTACGTACTTTACGTCCACCCTCCCGGCAATGTTCGTCCCGCAATAGCAGACAAAAACTCCGATGCGCGCCATTCATTTCCCTTTTCAAGAAAAATTTTTTCACCACAGAGACACAGAGAGCACAGAGCTGAGTAAAATCAAAAATCAAATATCAAATATCAGGAGTAAGCCTTGTACCTTGGTTTTCCTTTGGCATTTGGATTTTTTTGATTTTAAATTTAGTCAACCTCTGTGTGCTCTGTGTCTCTGTGGTGAAATCAAAATTGCAGGTTCTTTCTTTCCAGTAAAGCAAAAGGGTCCACGTTGAGCTTTTTCAACCCCAGCGCTTCGCCCCGAAGGCCCAGGCAGATTCCCAGCAGCTGGGTGAAGTAAAAAACCGGGAGCGCGTAACGTACCCTATACTGTTTCTCCACTTCTTCTTGCCGAAAATCTAAGTTGAACTGGCAGAGGGGACAATCCACTACCATGGCCTCTGCGCCCAGATTCTGAGCCATGTCGAGCAAATCATGAGTCAGTTTCAAGACGACCTCTTTCTTGGATACGGAAAAGGAGCCGCCGCAGCACTCGGTTTTGAAGGGCCATTCGATGGGCTCTCCCCCCAGGGTACGGATCAACCGGTCAAGGTAAGAAGGATAAACCGCATCATCAAAGGCCACGATTTTTTGTGGCCGAGCTGCCAGGCAGCCGTAGTAACAGACGACCTTCATCCCCTGCAGGTCATGTTGCCGGAGCCTGGCAATTGCTTCCAGGCCGTATTCATTGACCACCACGTCCGAGATGTGCCGCACCTTCACCTGCGCCCGATAATCGGCTTGCAAGATTTGATTGACCTTTTGGCGCAGCTGCGCATTCTCTCTGAGCTTATGGTTGGCCTGGCGCATTCTGTTATAACAGGCTGCGCAAGGAGCAACGACCTCCAGGCCCATTTTTTCCGCTTTCAGCAGATCTTTCACGGGTAGGACCAGCGGCAGGAGGGGGTCAGAGACGTGAGCGGCCGAGGCTCCGCAGCAGGTCCAGTCTGCGATTTCCTCAAGCTCGATGGACAATCTCTGAAAGACAGAATCGATGGATTGTTGGTAATCTGAAGCCGTGGAGTGTAGCGAGCATCCGGGATAATAGGCGTATTTCATGATTTTTCCGCCTGGCTGGCCTGAACGCGCTGGAAGATTTCCCGCAGTTCCTTCAATCCTTTAACTGGGGGAGCGGTCAGCTTGAGTTTTCCCTTGGAGAAGAGCTTTTGCCCCAGACGCCAATCTTTGAAGGGGTTCCAGGTAAGCAGGTTATACTTCCCCATCAGGCGGAGGTCGTTCACCCGGCCGAAGCGTCCCACCACCTGCAGGAAAAGTTTATGAAAGAGGGTGATTTCTTTTTCCGCTTCTGTTCGTCCCCGGCGAAAGGCCAAAACGCGCAGCGCATCCATGACTGAGGCCACGTCAATGTTCTTCGGGCAACGGGAAGTGCAGGTCTCGCAAGAGGCACAGAGCCAGATGGTATGGCAAGCCAGCGCTTCCTCTTCCCGTCCCAGTTGGACCAGGCGGATGACTTCGTGGGGAGGGATTTCCATGGTGTAAGCCACCGGGCATCCCGCCGTGCATTTTCCGCATTGATAGCATCCGTCGATGTTCTGCCCGATCATTTGGCTGATCTGAGTAGGAAAAGCCCGCGCCTGGTCATCCAACGTGATTTTCATCGAGCCCTCTCCTAAGCGGGTATTTAATTTATCATATATGGAATTGTGGGAGCCAACCTATGATTTCCCTCATAATATAAGGGTTCCCTCGATTTCGGATTGCGGATTGGGGATTGCGCAGTTTCTTATTCCGCATTCCGCATTCCGCAATTAGATTATTCCCTGGGAAGAATAATGGTGAAAGTGCTTCCCTCTCGAAGCTTGCTTTCTACGCTGATCTTGCCATGGTAACGGTCCACGATGCGTTTGACCAAAGAAAGGCCCAACCCCGTTCCTTCCTGGCCAATCTCCTTGGCATTCTTACCCCGGTAGAATTCCTCGAATATGCGGGGCATGGACTCCGGCGAGATCCCGATGCCCGTGTCCGAGACGACGATGCGAACGGAATCGTCATTTAAGCTGACCTGAAGGTAAACTTTTCCTTTCGGAGGAGTGTATTTAACGGC